>NZ_FNTZ01000002.1 GCF_900105555.1 Pseudomonas coleopterorum | reverse complement strand
CAGCGTACTCAGGTTGAATTCGCGGGCAATGCTCAGGATGGCGCGCACAATGCGTCCATCAAATTCGCTGGCCGTGGCCCCGATGAACGAGCGATCGATCTTGAGCGTGTCCACCGGGAAGTTCTTCAGGTAGTGCAGCGATGACCAGCCGGTACCGAAGTCGTCCAGGGCTACGCGTACGCCCAGGTCACGCAAAGCGTGCAGGATGCGCGCGGCCTTGTCGGTGTCCGATACCAGGAAGCTCTCGGTCAGCTCCAGTTCCAGACGCGATGCCGGAAAGTCGAATTCGATCAGCACCTCTTGCACGCGGGTTGGCAGGGTATTCACGAACTGACGGCCTGACAAATTGACCGCCACACGCAAATCCAGGCCCATGTCCTGCCAGCGGCGGCCCTGGGCAACGGCTTCGCGCAACACCCAGTCCCCGATCGGCGTGATGAGGTTGGTTTCCTCGGCCACGGGGATGAACAAGTTGGGCGGCACCAGGCCGCGCGTTGGATGCCGCCAACGAATCAGGGCCTCGACGGCGACGATGCGTTTGGTGCGTGAGCAGAACTGGGGCTGATAGTGCAGCACAAATTCGCCATCGCTCAGCGCAACCTTGAGCTCTGCTTCGGTTCGGGCACGGGCCTCGGCTTTGGCGTTCATCTGCGCATCATAGAAACGCAACATGTTGCGACCGGCTCCCTTGCTGCTGTACATGGCCATGTCAGCGTTGTGAATGAGTTCATCTGGGGTGTTGCCGTCCGTGGGCCAGGTAGCCACCCCGACGCTGGCACTGATTTGAAACACGTTCTCGCCGATCATGATCGGACGCTGGCAGGCATCCAGGATGCGCTCGGCCACGATGACGGTTTCCTGCTGATCACGCAGGTTGCAGATCAAGACCACAAATTCGTCACCGCCCAGTCTGGCTACCGTGTCGCTTTCGCGTACGCAGTTGCGCAAGCGCTTGGCCACCTCGACCAGAACCGCGTCCCCGGCCGCATGGCCAAAGGTGTCGTTGATTTTCTTGAAGCGGTCCAGATCGATGAACAGCACGCCTAGATAGGCGTTTTCCAGACGGTTCACCGCATGGATGGCCTGATGCAGGCGATCGCGCAGCAGCTCGCGATTGGGCAGTTCTGTGAGCGGATCGAATAAGGCCACCTGCCAGGGACTGGGCACGGCGTCGAACAGCTCGCTGGACGCACGGATCAGATAGGCAATTCCATCGGTGATGGCCGATCGGCGTACCTGGGCCGTCAGGGAGCCGACATCAGCCGCACTGCCTGCAAAGATGAACTCGGCGACTTCATCCTGGGCGGTAGTGGCCGCATTGAATGCGTCAAATCGGCTGCGCTGTTCATCGTCGCGTAGCAGATCCCGCAGTTTGGTATCAGCCAGCGGTACGGGTGAAAACAGGTCCATTGCCGCGATGTTCGCGTACGTGATGTTTTCCTGGTCGGCCTGCACGAACAGCACGGCAGCCGGAAGCTTGGAAAGTAGCTCTCGGTACATTGAAACCTCGGCGTATAGGTGATGCAGAAGGAAGAAGGAAGCAAGAGCCGCTTATGGAAAAACGCGTGGTCTTGATTCGGGCTGCCATACAAAACTCTCCGGGTCAGGCATGCCGAAGACGAACTTGCCAGCAACTCGCGTGCAGACTTTCCCAGCGGCTACCGCACCCTCGCTGTAGATCTGGCCAGCCAGCAGACAGACGTTTTGCGCGGAAGGATTTTTAGGAGCCCGTTTGAGCTGCTCTACAGTGACTTTATTCAGCATCGAGAGCTGGACCTGAATGTTTTGCAGGTGGACGTTGGTGATATCCATCTGCTTGTGAGTAGCGCAGCCAGATAGAGCCAATGCGGCGGCAATACCAGCGCATACGGTAGCGATAGTGTTCATGGTTAATCTCGGCGGTATGGGTCGTGCGAAGGGACGTAGCAGTCAGCGGGAGCAGGCGACATCGACGATCGTATTGGGGTCAGAGTTGTAAGGTCGCGGCGTGTAATAGCCTGCGCCGTACTCGTTCAACATCCCGAATCGGTAGCCATAATTGGTTTCGCAAAACCGCTTGCCGCAGGTCAGCTGATAGGCAAGCGTGTCGTAATTCGGGGGGTTAGCGGCATCGCCGGTCGCGCAGGCTTTGTTGACGGCCGCTACCGTGGTTCTGACGAAGTTGTAAGTCTTGAGCTGCCCCCAGGTGAGCTGGTTATAAGGGCCAGGTTGGCAGGTCAGCATCACACCTGTGCTGGTTAGACCCACGGTGTTGGCTTCACACCGCTGACCTTCTACGGCGCTGCCGTTGATCTGCAGATACTCACCGGTTTTCAACCGGCCGGTGGACGACACCGTCTTGCCTGTGATGGCTCCGGAAGCGGTCATGTCGACCGCATCGATGTCGTTGGCATTGGTAATGTCGTGCTTGGTACCGGCCGTGTCCTGCATGTTCAGCGAGCCGGTCATGGGCAGGGTGCCGTCGCGCCGTAGAAATTCGAAGAAGCCCTGGCTGTCGTAACCATTGCTCAGCGATACCAGGCCTGCGACGCCGCTACTATTGGTCCCGGTCACCGACCCGCCGCTGCCGACGAACACGCTGGGATCACCGCCCATCGAGCTGGGCATCGAGACGCCGGCATTACCAGGATTCGCCGCTGTGGCCGCGATGGTGGCCCGGCGGATGTCGACGGTGTTGGCATTGGGGATCAGCAACGGCGCCGAGGTCGTCACTTGGAACAGTAGGCTGCAGGTTGGGATCGTGCAGCCGCTCTGGGTGTTGATCCTCATGGCCACACCCAGACCGATGGACTGGCCGTTGTAAACCACCGGGTTTATTGCCGTGGCCGGCAAAAAGCCCAGGCCGCTGAGGTCGACCAGCGTTGGAGCCAGCAGCCGCTGAGCGGCCACGGTGTAACCGTTGCGGGTAACGCTTTCGCCACGCTGGATCTGCGTGAAGAACGTAGTGGCATAGGTCTTGGTTGCATCGCTGATATTCGCCATGCGCTCGCCAATCAGCTTGGCCTTGTCGTCGCGTGTCCGGTCAATATTTGCCTGGACATACTGGTTGCCGACATAGGCTGCGATCAGGGTCAACACCCCGACTCCCAGTGCAAGTTGCGGCAACAGAAAGCCGCGCTGCAGCGGCTTAGGTGGAAAGCGCGCAGTAGGTGACCGCTTCATGGTTATTGATCCTGTAAGTGCATGAGACGCACGCGCTCGACCTCGGGGCCTAGCGATGCGTATTCGCCACGGGAAATGTGTGCAGTGACTTTGTGCTCACGAGGCAGGGCCTGCACACAGAGCTTGCCGCTGTCGTCGAAGCGTTGGTGGATGGCCAGTTGCAGGCTGGAAGACAACAACTCATTGGCATTGGCTTCCCCTGCAGCCCTGGCCATCGCTGCCAGGCGTTCAAGCCCGGCAGGGATGGATTTGGCATGCACAGTAGCAAACACCAGGTGACCGTCACCGGCCAGGCGAAATAGCTGTGCAGCCGTCTGGCTGTTGAGCACTTCGCCAAAGCCCAGCATCGAGGCGTCCTTGGCCGGAAAGCAGCGCAGCGCGGCATGGATACCGCTCTCATAGCCGCCCATCTCAGCCACATCAATCTGCTCGCAGTACCCCTTGCCATGGGGTCCTTCAAGTAGATCTTCGGGCGGATCCTCCAAGGTCAACGCATAACCGCCCAACAAACGCAGCCGTGCCGCGATCGTGGCACTGAAGGTGACCGTCTTGCCGGCACCGGTGAGCCCGAAGATCACCACCAGACCACCGGTGTCGCGCATCTTGGAGCCCAGCAGCAATGCCTTGACCCACTGGGGCAGTCCCAACAGGTCCAGATCCGGACAACGATCACGCAAACGGCGCAGCGCAAAGCGCCCTGCGCGCATCTGTTGAACACGCCACCGGCTGTCATCCGGCATCAGGATCTTCTTGCGCTCTGGGTTCTGCTCGATGCCCTTGATCAGCTGCTGGACCATCACCTGGTGTTCGGCCTGGGCAGGCTGTTGACCAGGGAAGACGATCGCAATGCCTTGCCCATCGGTAGAAAGGTGCACGTCAGTGATCAGGGGCATAGCCGCTGCATCAGCTGACATCAGGCACGCCCGAACGTGAAGACGATGGTATTGGCGTTACTAGCGTTGCACTGGGTACCGGCTGCAGTCAGATCAACCGGGGTGGTCGCCGTTTTCACTGCAGTGCCACCCACGCTGACGTTCTGGTACTGATCGCCACTCATGGCGCTGATGATCTTGATGCATTCAAGGCTGGGGATAGCCGTCAGCGTCCCTTGCGCTTGAGTGCCACCGGAGGCCGGTGCGAAGGTCAACTGCCCCCACTGCGTCACCAGGTTGCCGGTTGGAGTACCGTTGGTGACCTCTGTGATGCTCGAACCCATCCAGCGGTTCTGAGCTACCTGGGCGGTGGTCAGGCCGGTATAGGAAGTGCGGTTCTGATAGGCCGTCTGGATCGCTGGAATGGCACTGTTGAAAGCGTCGTTGATCTTGTTGGCTCGCACGCTGGCAAGCACGCCGGGCAGGATCAGGGCGACCAGTGCGGCCAGCAACGCGATGACCAGGATCACGATCGACAACTCTGTCAGCGAGTAGCCGCGTTGCTTGTGACCAGGCCGCTTGCGACCCATTACACGAGCGAACAGGGACGAACCGCTCACAGCTTTCACTTGAGTGTTTTGCATTTTAGTTTCCTTGGGGTACGACGAAGATCCGGCCGGGGCCGGTGTGATGTTGCGAAGGGTTGCGAGGTGATGCTTAACGGAAGGACTGAACGTAGGCCTGCACGGCCTGGTTGAATTCGAAGTTGGCCAGCACGATGAACCCGATCACGCCACCGACCAGCAGCATGGCCAACAGACCGCTGAGCACAGCCTTGCGCTCAGCGGTCTGCACCTGCTTGTCACCGTGATCAAATGCCAGGATCAGCAGTGCTTTGGTGAAGTCGCGTCGTTCGGCATAGTCCTCGATGCGATCCATCATCTGCAGCGGAAAGAGTCCGGTACCTGTCAGCGCTCGAGCTGGCTCGTCCGGAGCTTTTTCAAGACGGGCCAGCATGTCTCGCAGGTGCTCATTCAGCCATGGTCCTGCAAAATGCCGCATACGCTCCAATGCTTCCTTAGGACCGTGGTTGTTCGACTGCAGCAGGATGGCCAGCGAAACCAGCAGATTGTTGGCCTGACGTTCGCGGTAGCTGCGCCAGGGCAACAAAGGCACCCGATCGATCACACGCCGCAACTTCCCGCGCCAGTGACTGCGGCTCCAGGCAATCAACCAGCCCACGGCAACCACAGCGACACAGAGCAACAAGCCGCCGTCCACCAGCCCTTGAGAGACGCTATAGAGCAAGCGGCTCAATGCGGGCCATTTATCCAGCGGCAGTACCTCAAGGTTCTGAGGGGCAATGACCAGTGCATACGCCAGAAAAAAGCCCAGCAACGTCACCACAGCTGCAACGGGCGACACCAACGAGGTGAAATAAGCGCTGGATATCTTGGCCGACAAGCGCAGGGATTTCGCCAGGTAATCCATGGCTTCTTCCAGGCGCCCATCTTCCTCGGCAGCTGTCAGCACCATGACTTCATAGTCCGGCACGGTGTGCTGCAAGGCATGCGCAAACGACAGCCGTTTCATCTTGCGCAACCAGTGCTCGTACAAGGGCGCCCAGCCGGTACCACGCTTACGCGCTCGTGCAGCCATCTTAATCAGCCGCTCGGGGCCGCCCATCCTGTCACGCAGCGCCGAGGCATAGTCCTCGTAAAACTCACGTCGTGAGTCACCTGAAAAGTTGAACAGCCAGCGCGACCACTTGAACGCCAGGCTCATGTCGCCACCCCAGCCAGCTCGTAGCTTTCCAGCGGCTCGAATTCGCGCTCCAGGTCACGAGGATCGATCCAGCCCTGCGAAACCTTGTACAGCGCATGCTCATACGCCGTCTTGCCCGTCATGTCCGGATCATCGAAAGGCGTTTCGCCACGACTTTGCCGCCAGTAGGTTTCGGCCTGATCGTCCTTGCCTTCGGCGATCAACTGCCGGATGACCTTATCAGGGGCAATGATTTCGGCGACTACGGTCGAGCCGGCAATGCCACGGCCCTTGCAGTGCGGGCAGTCACCCTGAACAGAACACCGCACGGACGCCGGGTCCAGGCGAAACTTCTCCTGCAGCAGCTGCAGCTTGCCAGCAGGCAGCACGTCCGCTGCAGGCACCTTGCAATGCTCACACAGCACCGGCAGCAGACGCTGAAACGCCAATGCCGACAAAAATTGCCGATCGGCCAGTACATGTCGGTCCAGGCCCAGACGGTGTAGACGCAGGATCGCGCCAAAGCCGGACGAGGTGTGCAACGTGGTGTAGAGCTTGTGCCCGGTCATCACAAAGTCGGCCACGATCGACGCCGTGGAGGCATCGCGCGTCTCACCTACCATCACCTCGTCCGGGTCACCGCGCAGGATGTCGCGCAAGGTGCCGTTGAGGGCCTGGATGCTGTCGACCGCTTCTTCATGGTCATCGCGCTGCACGGAAATCTGCGACACGCCGAAGATCTTGTATTCAACCGGGTCCTCCACCGAGTAGCGCTTGCGCTCCATGCGGTTGGGATCAGCCTCCATGCTGACCTTCAGCGCCGTGGACTTGCCTGAGCCAGTAGGACCGAGAAAACCAATCAGCCCGATGGTGCGTGAAACGCACTTGGTCAGCAGCTTGACCTGGGACACCTCGTAACCCAGATCGGCAAAGGTCTTGCTGACCTGGTTGTGCGTCTCCACCGGTAGAAGGCGGATGATCACGTCCCAGCCATCCACCATGCGGATGTACTTGTAACGCAGCTTGTACAGCGTGCCCTTGACCTTGGTGGTCACCATGCAGCTCAGCGACTTCTTCTCCATGGCGAAGGTGTTGTCACTGCGCGTCTTGGGGTCGGACATCTGGGTATACAGATAACCTGCCATTTGGCTGCAGGTTTCCGCGCTGTACTGCTGGTACGCAAACAGGCGGCTGTGAACGCGAAACAGCGCCTTGCCTGTCTTGTCCCGGCAGCACAGATGAATATCCGTGGCCTGGTCCTCGATGGCGGCTTTGATCAGCTCCTCCACGATCGAGCGGGCATCGCTGGCATTGATGTCCGCCGCTGCACTGTTGATGGCCTTGTTGACCTCAGCAATCAGCGACACATCGGCCAGACGCTCCTGAGCCACAGCGTAATTGGCTGCAAGCAGCCGGCTGCGCAGATCCAGGTGTAGACGCTGACCCAGTGCCTGTTCAGATACCAGCACAAGGGCTTCGCGGTTGCCCAGATCAAGCACCGCAACCAGGGAAAGGTCATTGCCCGTTACCGCATGGGTTTGGGTGATCGTAGAGCGATGCGTCGGCAGTTCGGTACGCTGACGAAGACGAGGACTCTTGCGAATGGCGGCGATCAGGCGGGCCTGCAGCTGCGCTGCATCCTCCAGACCAACAGACGACGTTTTATCGCGACGGCTCCTTAAAAAACTGAGGCCGCCGGATTCTTTCGTATCTTTCGATGACATGGAAACTCCAGGCTTAGCGACTAAGCGGCGCGGTGATGGCTGGGGTGATCGGAACGATGGGCGCACCAGGAGCTGCTATGGGATCGGCAGCCGACATCATCGGCTGGCCACCCTGCCCACCCATCCAGTCCAGCATGATGGTCTTGCGCTGTACGACCTTGCGCCCGTCCGTGCGCACGAGCTGGATCTGGTACTGCTGAATGCTGTCCAGCTTCCAGCCATCGACTTTGGAGATGTAGGGCTCCTGCATCGAAACCGGTACACGTCGGCCCTTGTAGCTGATTTCAGCCACCTCCTTGCCCGCCAGGCCCCAGATGGCTTCAACCGTCGGTTCCCCCTCCTTGACCTCCTGTTTGGAGCCCGGCAGCGGGTTGGCCAGCACCGAAGCGGCAGCGGTACCGCTGTTCTGGTTCTGACGAATGCGCAGATCCATTTCCGAATTGAGCAGCTGAGCCTGTTTGCTCAACAGCCTGCCGAATGTATCGGTGCCGCCGTCGAGCGAGGAGGTGTCTTCCGCCATGGCTATCACGGGCAGCAGTAGCAAACACCAGGCAAATTTATGGGTTGGCATATACGGTCCCCTCCAGGGTGAACGTGAGTGGGTCATCAAGCTTGAACGTCACGCTGGATACGCCGCTGGTCATGGGTAATCGCGCGGCCAGATCTTCCAGCAGTACCGCTGATCCCGTTGCGCTATAAGCACCGACCATGGGTATCCAGCTCTCTTCGGGTACGGCGACGGCGGCATTACCCGCTACCCGCGCCCAAGCCGAGGGCAACGTCAGCGTCACGCCGAGCATCTTCGAGACTTGGGCCAGGTTGCCCAGCTTCTGATTGGCTGCATCGCGCGTGGGCAATGCCTCGACCGTGCGAGGCGTTCCTATCGGCAGCGATACAGGAAGTGGCTGAGTGACCTTCTGTGTGTCGCTATCAAACATCGGAGCCGGCCACTCCGGCGGTTTTGCCGCCAAGTAACCGGCCCAGGTAGCAAACGCCTGGGCTTGATAGGTCAACGTGCAAGTGGCCGCAGCGCACTCAAGGCCGGTCAGTCTCCAGCCTGCCAGCAAGCGTTTCAGATCGCGCGTGGCGTCCAGGTAAACCGGCACGGACAGTCGTGCCGGCACAGAGGCATTGATCGCTGCATTTACTGCGTTGGCCAGCTCCAGTTTGCGTTGCGCGATCGCCTGCTCTCGAACCAGTGAAGCGTCACGGCGGGCCGTCTCTGCAGCCTGCAACTGGTAGACGTAGTAAACACATCCCCCGGCCAGGAGCCCGATGCACAGCAGCAAAGGAACAACCGGCAGCGAGGTGTGCCGGCTAAAAGCAGCCTTGGCAAAGTCACGCTTGTGCAGCGAGTGACCGAGGACCTGCAGCGAGAAGTGCCGCAGATCCAATGTGTGGGGCAATGCTTCCAGCAGCGCCTGCTGATCGGTGTAGATCGGCAGCTCCGAAGGATTGGAAAACTGGTTGATCACGTCCCTGACCTGCGCCATGACCTCAACTGCTGGCCCTACCCGATCAGTGCGGGTCATTGGCACGCCGTTCTGCACGCCAAACAGCCAGAGCCGGTCCTCGCCGATGTCAATCAGTGTCAGAAACTGATCTTCGGTGATGGCTGCACGGATCAATGCAGCCGCTGCAACTGGTCGCTTGCGACTCATGGCGCGTGATACCAGAGCCACACAGCTTTCGGTTTGCCCTTTCCCCTGCCAGACGAACTGCCATGCGGCATCAACGGGTCGGCCCAACTGCCTGATTTCGTCGCGTGTGCTTTCAATGCCTGGCAGGGTCAACCAGTCCAGCCCCATCAGCGCGGTACCGAACTCCGGAACCTGCAATTGGGTCAGCATCAGTTCACCCCTTCCACAACCTGTGGTGTCAGCAGAATCAGCACGGCGCGCTGCGTGGACGAGCTGGCCACCCCGCCACCCAGCAGTGGGGTCAGCTGGCCGTCGAACGACCTGTCGCTGCCCTGTTGCTGGATGTTCTGCACCCCGGCAAGCACCGCCGTTTCGCCTTTCACGATGGTGGTGTAGATCTGGTACTGGTTGGCAGTGGATTGCGGGTACTGCAGCGTCACACCGTTGTTGACGAAGGTGTTGGTTGCGCCGCGCATCGAGGCATCCATCGAGAACTGCACGATCACCGAGCCGTTGGGCTGGATCGAGGAGCGCATGTTCAGGAAAGTGCCCGTAGTCAGCTGACCGGGCTCAACGCCTGGCACCACGGTCGTGTTGTTGTTGCCCGTGTTGTTGGAGGACGCCGAGCTGGAACGGGCCGGATAAATGAAGTTTTCCGTATTGGCGATCGACAATGGCCGGTTGTTCATCATTGGATAGGTTTCATCCTTGCGGACGTTCACCTTGCCAACGGTGGCCAGCGCCTGCAGAAACGCTGAAGTCGTCGAGTTGTCACCGTTGCGGATGACCCCGATCTGCCCAAAGCCGGTGGATGCACCAGGAAGGCCTGCCGGCGAGAACAGATTGACGTTCCACTTGGACGCGGCGTTGTTGATCAGCCAGGCCCAGTTCACACCCATGTCATTGTTGGTCGTGGCTGTCAGGTCGACGATCTGCATGCGCATGCGCACTTGGCGGCTGACCGACTTGTTTTCCGCATTGATCAGCTCCTCTACCTGCTCCTGCACCTCACGGGTATCAGTGACCGTGACGACGCCTGAGTCAGAAATAGAGTATTTGCCGATGCTATTGGGTGTCAGCGTGCCCTCAATCGCGATCCTGAGGTTCTTAACCACATCGACGCCGGCCGTCATCTTCGCTGAAACATCCGAGTTTGAAGAAACCTTGCCGGCCTCCTTCGCCACCGAATCCCCGCCGCTGTCGTTGCCGCCAGTGGTCGAGGTCTTGGCGATCGTACTGGTGACATCGTTGATGTCCGTAATCGTTGCGATCTGGTAGGTGCGGGTCACCAGACGCGAAATCTGGATGATGCCGTCCTTAAAATCCCAGCCGACCCCATACTCAGCTGTTTTCTGATCGAGCAGTTCGCTCAGGGTGGCACCGGCAGGGCTGGCCTGATCGATGAAAAAAGAGCGCCCAACAGCTTCGCCCTGCGGCACAGCGGTATAGCCGCCACCGCCCATGCCGGACATGGAGGCCAGGCTTGGCACTGATTGGCCAAGCGTTCCGCTCATGGGGACGCTCATGGTCACCGGCGATGGAGCCTGTAGCGCAGCGCCTCCTCCAGCTGAGCCCATGCGCTGGGCAGTGAACACCTGGATCGGTACCAAGGCGTCGGGGCTGACCCGAACAGACAGATTTGTGATCTTGCTGATTCGATCGGCAAACACATTCAGCGCCGGCTTGTCAGGAAACGAGAAGCGGATCGGCTGGCTGAATACGGCAGGCAGTTCGGCGTCGCGTGACACCTTGACCGTCTTGCCACCCAGCCATACACCGTCGAATTCACGTACGGCAGCGCTGCGCAGCAGATCTTCCTGACGCAGCTGAGCCAGGCTGTCCTGCACTTTCTGGTTGCCTTCAACCGAGGCACTGCGGATGCCGTCACGTTCATTCAGCGCGCCGCACCCGGACAGGGCCAATGCAACGGCCACGGCAAGGCTTCGTTTCACGTACGAAGTCATAGGGTTACTCCAGGGGATTATTGAGCGCGGCTACCGGACTCGGTGACGCGAAGAACGCGGTTGCCCGCATACAGCATGCCGGTCAGGTTGACATCGGCAGCAGACAGGGACTGAAACAGGCGTTTCACAGCAGAGCGAAAGTCGCCTTCAAACGTTGCGGTGACGTTGATCGGCACATCCACCGAAGCGTCCCATACCAGCTGCCAGCCAGCCTTTGCAGCCCATTTGCTCAGTGCGCGACGCAGCGTCACGTCAGAGGTGTTAAGCATCCACTTTTCAGGAGCAGGCTTGGGAGCTGGGGTGACCTTGGCGAACACCACGGCTGGCACAGGAGCAGGAGGGACGTTTTTTTGCGGTACGGCGGTAGCAGGTGTCAGCACCTTTGCCGAGGAAGACGGCTTCAGCGCGTCGGCTACCACTTGGGCAGCCACGCTGGGCTTGTCAGCAGGCTGCACGACCTGGACTACCTGGACGATCCTGGGCGGGGGGACTGGAGCCGGCAACACCACCGTCGGTGCCCCAGCAGGCTTGTAGGCAGCAGGTGAGGTTGTGACCGGCGCCGCTGTTCGGTGCAAGCGCATCTGCGCCTGGCTGATTGTGGATGCACTGACGGCAATTTGATCATCGACCATCTGCGCTGCAGGTACCTGGTCGGTAGGGGGAGCAGTTTGACAGCCTGAGACGATCGCAACGGCTGCCGCGACTAGCAGGGGGTTTCGCATGAGGTGCCTCTCATCGGCGCCGGTATGAACATTCATAGGCGGGAGGTAAGTGTTCAGAACTTTCTTGATCAACTCCAAACGAAGTCGATCAAGCGAAAACCTGGCCTGGTAGGGGCCAGAACTCGACAATGATGACTCCGACCAAGACCTCGCCCGCCAGAATTGGCACTTTCCTTCACCGGCTTTTTAAACCGCCCTGGGTAACTCGTGCCGGTTTTGCATTTGCCGAGGCAAAGCTATGCCGATCACGCCAATGGCATGGTGCTTTGAGGATAATTCGGTTGGGGACGATCAAGTCGAGCGGAGCGGGGAGTGTCGAGGAAGGGCATTGCAGAGCCAGTACCATGAAGGCGCTGGTGGTGATCATTTTTAACTTAGCTGCGGAATTTCTGAAAGAAGCTTGAGGCGAGCTTGTTCAAGAAAGTTATCAAGCACATATTGAGCCAATTGAGATGCTGTGATCTGTCTTTTCCCTTCGTAGCTGATGTTTATAGCCAGGTCAGACAACGTTTCAAATCGTTCTTGCCCGATGTGAATAACTCGAGTTTTACCTCGATTTCCAACCGGATGGGGTTTTGCATGCATAAAGCCTCCCGAAGCGGGTAAAGTTTAGGATGGTGCAAACAGACAAGATATCAGTTTATCTTGTCGTTGATAGAAGGATGCTCTAATACGGTAGCCAAAACCGTATGTTTGTTGGCAGTTGCTTTTTGAATAGCTGTGTCCTTCTGAATCAGTTCCATTAGAGCAACTTGGCGGGATAGCTTGTCTTTAAGACAGAGGATATTGTTTATCGACTCCACGATTGACGGTGAAAGACCAGACAACTCTATTCTAGTCACATTGCGATTTGGCCGGACAACCATAGAAGCTCTGAGAGCATCAATTGTCCGATCTGATATAACGCATATCTCACCGCCAAACTTTACAAACTCTTTCACCCCAGACATCGTTGCAATGACTGAGGGATGGATGACTTCAGGATTGATCCTGACGAACATGTAGCCAGGGAACAACTGCACCCTGCTGGAGCGTCGTATGCCTGTAGCGCTGTGTTTTGTTACAGACTCCAGCAGGGGTGAGAAGGTCTCCGCGCTTAGGAGGTGCATACCATCACTGACCTTCTGGTGCGATTGGTAATTGATGGTGATCAGATACCATCCTGGCTTGTGTTCACTTTCCATCGCACACGGCTCCGCAATGAACCTGCAAAAATTCATCCTAATAGGAAACGATTTTGTAGAGGAAACCCCCACGAACCACTGATTATACATCCAGCTATGAGGATTGCAATCGCACATAGCCACTACGCAATACTATACGATCGCAACAATGTTGTCATCGGTTTTTGAGAATCCTGCATTTATTCCCTGTTTTTACTGACTAAACCCCTGAAAATGGTAGGTTTTTGGGTGCTACCATGTCCTCGTCCATTCGCAAGGTAATCGGGGCCCGCATTCGGATTCTGCGAAAGCGCAGCGGTTTGTCCCAAGAAGAGGTTGCCGAGGCAATAAATTGTGACAATGCTACGCTTAGCCGCTATGAACGCGGGGTGAACGCTCCAGACGGCGCTCAGCTCGTCCAACTGGCCGCTCTGTTCAAGATTACCCCTGGTGAATTTCTACCCGGATCGGCAGATTTACAAAGGCAAGAGTTGATAGACCTAAGGACGCAATTGATCGATATGATCTTTTCAATGGACGATACCGATGAGATTCGAAAGATCCTAAACTTTGCTATAAGCAATAGAAAATAGCCATCAACGCACTTACGGAATTACTGTGGCAAGCCGAAAGAAAATGTGTTTGCCTGTCAAACTTATTAAGTGAAGCCTAAATGGACCAGAACACCTTAAATAAAATAATAAGAAACCTTGGGTACACACACGACTCACTTTTGCAAAATCAAATAATTCCTGATTGCAAGCTATCGAAACTTTATGGTGACAGCGACACACTAGAGGTGGAACTAGAGCAAGGATTTGAATTAGTATTTTCAGAAAGAATGCGATTCGAAGTTATATACATTGTACTGGATGTAAAGAGCAGTGGTCGATTCAACTATCAAGCAAACCTTCCAAGCCCGCTATCGCTTTTAAAGTCAAAATCCGATGTGGCCAGCAATTTGGGACAGCCCATACATAGTGCAAGCGATTTGGATTTGCTTGATAGCGATTTGTTTGGATGGGATACATACCAGTTACCTGAACATCTGCACCCAAGCTCGTTTCTAGATGTACAGTACGATGCTCAAATGAATGTTAAATATCTACTGATAACCTTGATGGATCGCGACTAACGACACCTACCACGGCCTAGGGTTTGTCTGAAAAGTCGCTTTCGCTAGAATGATGCCCTCTAGTTGCCAGGAGAGCCGTCATGACAGACCGTTATGAAATTTAATCTGAGCGTTGGGCGATCATTGAAGCCATTATCTCCCCTCCTCAACACATGGGGCGGCCAAGGCGCGATGATCGTCAGATGCTTGATGGAATCTTCTGGATTTTGTGCTCTGGCGCCAAATGGCGGGATCTTCCAGAGCGTTTTGGGCCTTGGAAGACCGTTTACCAGCGTTTCAGGCAATGGCGTGACAACGGCACGTTCGAGCAGGTTCTGCGCCACCTTCATCTTCGTTTGCGAGAGGACGGGTTCATCGATCTGGATACCTGGATGGTCGATTCCACGTCAATCCGGGCCACCCGGGCTGCCAGCGGTGCTGGAAAAAAAGGGGCCCGCAGGAACCGCAACACCACTGCCTGCGACAGTCATGACATCCCGTTGGCCATTATGCTGTCGCCCGGCGAGCAGGCTGACTCGCGCTACTTCATGCCGTTGCTGGATCAGCTCAGTCTTCCTGGCAGCAGGGGTCGCCCGCGCAAGCGTTGCCGTTATGTGCTTGCCGACAAGGGTTATGACAGCCAGGTTATACGTCAGTACTGCGACCGCTACGGCATGCAGCCGGTGATTCCGCTGCGCAAGATGCATCGCAAGCCTCGACCCGGCTTGCCTCGGCTGTTTGACAGGCCTCAGTACAAAAAACGCAACGTTATTGAGCGGGTGTTCAGCTAGCTCAAGGAAAAACGTCGGATCTGTACGCGTTACGACAAACTGGCCAGCAGCTTCAAAGCCATGGTCACACTGGCCTGCATCGAAAGATGCTTGCGGGCTGACTTTTCAGACAAACCCTAGCTGCTCAGGCCTTGGCGTCCATGTCCAGAAACTGAACATGGACGCTAGGATGAGTGTTCAGTTTCTGGACGTTGGCTACCACGACATAACTCCACACAGGGGCAACTTCAGGATCAGGCCCGGCGTGGCCGCTAATTAAGGCTGCGGAAGCGAAATGCCTAAGCGAAGCGCTAACCGGCGTTCCGCTATTCCAATTTCGAAGCGCAGCCCTGAAAGGTACCTATTCTTGAACTCATCAAACCAGGGGTGGACACCTCACCGGCGCCACCTTCAATAGCCCTGTAGTCAATCTTTACTACAACGGCAGCGAAGGCATGGATTTGCATCGCGATCCCGAAGCGAGAAGTGCGCATAGTGTAATAGCAGCACTATGCGCAGGGGCAACCGAAAATGTGCATTCAAGCATAAGGTATCAGGCACCCGTCGTGCCTTGTAACTTCAGCGCAACCACTTAATCGTGATGCGCGGTGATACCCAGTACGATTGGCTCCATGCAGTGATGAGAGCCGCAAAAGTGATAGGCCCGCGCATCAGTTTGACCTTCAGACTATTTCCGGCCGATCAAGACTGGATCTGAGGCCCAGATCAATAGACACCGAGTCTTAGGCGCCCGGCTTGAGCACAACCTTGGTCCAGCCATCATCGCGGGCATCGAAATGCTTGTAAGCGTCAGGTCCTTCGGACAACTTCAAGCTATGGGAGATGATCTGCGAGGGTTTAGCGCGATCGTGCTGGATCAATTTGGCCAGTCGGCGGTTATAAGCCTTGACGTTGGCCTGCCCGGTACGGATCTGCTGGCCCTTGAACCAGAAGGAACCGAAATCGAAGGCCATTTTACCTTCCTTGGCCAATTCGTTTTCAGCACCTGGGTCCTGGGGAACAAATACGCCGACGACCCCAATTCCGCCGGTAGGTTTGGTCGAGGCGACCAGGTTGTTCATGGTCAGGTGATTGACTTCATGGCCATGCTTGTCGCAGCATTGATAGCCGACGCACTCGCAACCGCGATCGGTGCCCTTGCCGTCGGTCAGGTGAAGGATTTGTTCGACTGCTTCTTTTTCGACGGCATTGATTGGCGTGGCACCCAGCTTGGCAGCCAGCGCCAAGCGATCAGGATGACTATCGACGACGAACACCTCTGAGGCTCCCTTGATGATCGCCGAGTGCGCCGCCATCAGTCCGACAGGACCAGCGCCATAGATCGCAATGCTTTCCCCAGGCAACAGGCCTGACAGTTCGGTGGCGTGCCAACCCGTGGGGAAGATATCCGATAACATGACGTAGTCGTCTTCCTTTTCTCGGGCGTCTTCAGGCAACACCAGACAGTTGAAATCCCCATAAGGGACTCGGAGCAGCTCCGCCTGGCCGCCCTCATAGGGCCCCATTTCGGCAAAACCGTAAGCGCCACCAGCACTCCCTGGATTGACGGTCAGACAGTAACCCGTCAGGCCTTTCTCGCAGTTTTCACAGAAGCCGCAGCCAATGTTGAACGGCAAGCAAACCACGTCGCCCACTTTGACTCGATCAACACCAGCACCAACCTCAATGACCTCTCCGAGGTTTTCATGGCCCAGGATTCGACCAGTCTCGAAACTCGTACGACCTTCATACATATGCAGATCCGAACCACAGATGTTGGTGGTCGTGATCCGGACCAAAACGTCCGTAGGTTTCTCGATCTTGGCATCGGGAACGTTTCGAACACTGACGTCATGAGGGCCGTTATATACGATTGCTTTCATTTCGTTCTCCGGACAGTGAAGGTGCGATACGTATCGCTTTGACTGTCTGACCCGACATTGATACCTACCGTTCCCTCCTTCTTGCGTCAGGACCGACGAACGGTAAAAAGTTGTGCAGCTGCTGCAGGTAAATAATTCTGTGTCAGGAGTTATTGTTTACATCACGTCTACAGTCAGTAGAAATTGAGTCTATTGAGTTGCATTGCTTAGCACCCTGCTTTATCCAGTACGCCTCCATACCCAGCGGACATCGACCGCAGCCCGCGATTTCGAACTATCACGTCCGAAGACCAAGCTTCTTCTGAGGGAAACCATCCAGTGTGTAGTGGACGCCAGCGGCCAACACTCGCCTATGGTCTGGGATATTGGATTGGAGCAGGGTCCGGTGGTACGTGAGCAGTAGCAGCCTGGCGATCGACCTGAGGTTGTGATCGGTCGACCTCTTCCAGGTAGTCCAGGTAGCGTTGCTGATCCTCGCGTGTCGGCTCAAAGCGACTCAGCCCATACTCACGGTTGAAGTCCTGCAAGGATCGCAGTGCATCCTGCATGAACGGTATCTCACCTTGGAAGGCAACCCTATCGCCGCTTTTGTGGCTGGTGATAGCCATGGCCAGGGCAAAGTTCGAGCGATCCTCACCTCCGAAGTAACCGGGATTAATGTGGACCAGGGTGCCCTCATCCCTGACACCCACAACCCCATCGCGCACGTATTCCACAACACCGTTGCGGCGCACTTGAGTTGCATGAGTTTTCCAATCATGCACGGGCGAATCATCAGCTACGCCGCACAAGATCACTCGATCAACATCGCGCTCATTACGCTTGGCCTGGCGCTTCTCGCGATACGCCATGCCACGCAATTGACTGACCGCTGCCACGTCACCTGCCAGTGCTTCCTGCTCAACCCAAGCCCTGTAACCCATCGGTCGACCCAACCCTTTATCAGCCAGATCCTGACGCTCTTTCCTCACCTGGATGCGTAGCTCGGCCATGGCCTTCATTCGCTCGAACTCAGCCACGCGGTACATCAGCTTGCGCATGACTGGATCGCGATGCTTATCACGCACGGTCGCTTTCATCGCACGGAAGTGATCAGCGATTTCTCGCTGTCTGCCCAGTACATTCAACTCTGGCCGCTTGAAGCCATCACGGTAGCGCTGGTAGCGCAGCTTTAGATCCAGACGCGCCTCTGCCCTCGCCTGCCGGCGTTCGAAGCGCGCGTCTTTATCGCGCAGCTCGAACTGTGGCTGATAGTTGGAACGCATCAGGACATAGCTCTGGCTATCGTCGAAGGCCTCAGTGGCAAAGGATGGTCGACCTTCATATTTGCCGATGTGACGCTCAAGCTTGCCCTTGGTCAAAGCCACATGCACCGATGACGCTTTGACCACCGTGGGACTCTCTGGACGCAAGTAGTCATAGACCACCAGTCCATCGCCTTGCTCACGCAATCCTAGCCCACGATCGTGCAGGACACGATGGGTCTTCTCCCAGGTCAACGAGTTATCTTCCAACATTTTGGAAATGCCGTCTCTGACGTTCTCAACGGCATAGTGGTAAAGGCTTTCTGTGTTGGAATAGACCTGCAATGGCACTGCATCACGCGGTGCACGGGTGAACCGCAGCGGGGCACGCTTCAGCTGATCATTCACACCCCATTCCCAGCTACCGTTGTCCTGGATGAACCCGTATTTGCGTTCCAGGACACGGCAGGCTTTCTGCAAGGTGTCTGCGTCATTCCACAGGTTTGCTGCCTTGTACGTCACTGGGTTTACGCGGTTCACCGCAACATGACAGTGGGTATTATCGGTGTCCTGGTGAACGGCAGTAACGTACTGATGGCCCTCCATGCCCAGCTGACGAATGCTGTACTCGGCACACTCGAAGATCTGCGCATCGGTAGGCGCCTCGTTCTCGCGCCAGGATAGGATGAAGTGGTAGACCGGATCCTGACACCGGGTGCTCTGTGCGGCCACCATGTTCATTTCTGCAGCTGCGGTTTCCCAGGAAAAGCAATTGGTCTCGCAGGAAATACCACCACTGATCAGGCGCTGCCGGCCATCTGGAAACACATCTGTGATCACTACAGCACGGTCATCGCCTTCGTTGCGTTCAACGTAGTCAACGAGCCGATCGAACATCGCCTTTTTGCTACGCGAAGCGCTGGCACGAGCGGTAGAAGAAATCTCGTCATCATCATTGGGTTTGTCCATCCGATCGCTGATGTAGCTCACCAGCCGGTTAAAGCTAGAGCCCTTATCGCCGCGTTTAGGTGGAATGATGACGTTCATGGAATAGGTATCACTTGAGGTTGGTCTGCGATAAATCGATAGCGTTCACAGCCTTCTTGATGGCCACCAAAACATCAGCAAATTGCTTGCTCAGTTCAGTGGTCATGCCGCTTTGCATCTGACTGTAAAGATGCTTCTGCAGACCGCCCAACTGCAGTAGTTCCCCCATCAGCTTCTTGTCAGTTGGCGTTTTGATCTTGCGAGAAAGTGCGGCACTCCGCATCAGGTCGGAGACAGTGATCGCAGCTGCCTTAGCCTTCTCATTCAGCAAGGCTTTCTCCTCCAACGTGCAGCGGACTTTGATCATCTGGTCTCTCTGCCGCGACTCGCTTTTTGACATAACTCAACTCTAACTGACGATGCTGGGGTGTCGGGGCGTAGCCCTGATCCGGGTTTTGGGGACACTGACCGCGTGCGGGCGGTGGCCACAAAACATTTCCGGTCAACCTATTTAAACCGGATCTGGGGCCAAGCTTAGCATTCCAGGCGGGGGCCGGCTAGGGTCCAGGGCAAAGAGGCGGCTTCGGGAGTGGTGGGGGGGGTTCCGCAGAAGGCTGACGGGCTCCAGGGACTCGACTAGCGCACTTTTGTCGGTTCTGAGGGATAATCGCATTCATAACGGTGAGGCCTTCAAGCGCGCTCAGGCCTACAAATCACTACCAGTGTGCTATCCAGGGAACAGGCCACCTGCTAGGCTCGCCTGCGGTATGTTCGCCCAGCGTAGATCATGGGGCGGATGATCAATATCAATGAACGACGGAATTCCAATGGCCAAGCAGAAAACATTCACTCAGCAAGAACTTGAAAACGCCCGGCAGAAGCTGGCCGAACTTCCGGACCTGAGCAAAGACAAAATGAGCCAGGCGGACGTGCTCCAGTCCTTGAAGGAACAAATTGTTGATCTGTGTTCAGCCAAGGGCTACACCGTGGCAGAGGTCAAGCAAGCGCTTGCTGATGTCGGCATGAACGTTTCGGCAAGAGACATCACCGAACTCACGACAACGCGTAAACGCTCCGGACCTAGGGCAAAGTCTCAAGAAGCTTGATGACGTTAGCGCGAAAATAAGGACACACAAAAAAGCCCCA
Source organism: Pseudomonas coleopterorum (assembly GCF_900105555.1). Lineage (NCBI taxonomy): Bacteria > Pseudomonadati > Pseudomonadota > Gammaproteobacteria > Pseudomonadales > Pseudomonadaceae > Pseudomonas > Pseudomonas coleopterorum. The sequence goes on along the minus strand of NZ_FNTZ01000002.1, from coordinate 45,625 downwards.
CATCGTGGGGCTTTTACGTTTTTAAGGGGTTGGCCTTATTCGACCTCTGGCTGTTCGGCCAGATCGATTTGCTCGGATCGGCCAGCCATATCAGTGACGACGAATACGCAAGCGCTGTAGGGATCACCCTCAGCTATACGAGGCTGAAAATATAGCTCGGCAACCTCTCGGGCGGCACCTTCGTGCCCCTCTTCGGATTCGATTTCAATGGTCCAGGTCACCACATAGCCGCTCATGTTTTCTTCCTTGCGCTGATTCAGATTTGTCAGGGCTGGGCGCCATGGCGCCCAGCGGTGGATTATCAAGCGGCTTTTCGGTGTTGGCCCATGGCCTGAGCAAGTACCCACAGTGCGCGATTCAGTTTCACGTCCTGGTCAATGCCGTTGACCGCTCGGGTCGTAGTGCGTCGGCCTTGCTTGTTTCGGCCGCTCAAACCGCCCTTGATGGTGTTTTCCTGGACGCGGTTGAAAGTGGTCCAAAGGTCGCTGCTTCGATCTTCGCGGCGACGCGGCATTAACAACTGGGAAGGCGTCACAGGCGCCGGTCCCTCGGCAGGATCGTAGCGATAGGCCAGAGCCGCCATGGCGAACGCTTCTTGCTCGTCCTGGTGCAATTGCTGATGCTTCATATCAGCGGTGATGTGGTCGATCTGTTCGAAATGCTTTAACACTTCGAACGCGCCTTCGATCACATCGCTCACCACATCCCCACGGCCACTGTGTCGGACTTTTTGGTCTGCGGCCACGTCGCCCAGGACCAGACCGTTCGCACACACGAAGCGGAATTTGCCGCCGATCATTTGATAGCTGCTGCTGCCGTCATGGCTATTGAGCAGGATGATTTCGTTGGCTTCCTGGTCCAGGATCTGGCTGGCATGGCGCAAGCGCAGCATGTGCTTGGTGTGCTCGCGCTTGCCCTGGTCGCGTACGCGGGTCTGACAGGCCATGAACGGTTGAAAGCCTTCCGCGCGCAGAGCATCGAGCACCTGTACAGTGGGGATATACAGATAACGTTCTGAACGGCTGTCGTGCGCTTCCTCGGCGAAGATCGACGGGACGTAGCGCGCGATCTGATCATTGCTCAGTGCGAGGTCACTACGGATCATGCAAGGGTTACGAAAGTTGCTGGAAAGACGCATGGTGTTTCTCCTGATGTAGCGCCCGGCCTGCCGGGCGCAAGCGGGGTTAGGCGGCGAAAAGATCGCCTTGGCGGTCGGCATAGCTACACCAGCGGGCAAACGATTCCTTGCCACACCAGATCTGCACTTTTTCTACGAAGCCCTCACGGCGCGCCGTGGTGATCAGCTCGGCGATCACCTCGGATGAGTCGCCCATCTCGAAGCAGTTATCGAACTGGCGTTCGCCGAGCCCTTCGAAGCCGTTGTCCCAAAGCTCGTACCCGACAACGGCGTGTACTAGGTCATGCTTGAAGGTCAGTACCAGGAACTCGACACGAGCATTGAACCGGTGGACCTGGCGGCTCAGTTTCAGCAGTTTTTTACAGATCTCAACCTGACCGCTTGTGAAGCGCTTCATCAGCTGTTGCTTTGCTTGTCTGTTCATTTCGTCTCACCTCTGTGCTGGCTTTGCTGGGTGGCTTTCGCCGATGCGCTTAGGTCGATCGGGCGCATAGGTGCCTGACAAGGGCGCGGTGCGAGGCCGCAGCTAAGGGAGCGAAGCGAGTCTGAACGGGGGAGTACCGCGGGCGCAGCCGAACCCTTGTCAGGTGCCGCGCTCGATCTACCGTCAAGCGCACGGCGAAAGGCGCACAGCAAAGCCTGCAGGTGACACGAATGAAGAGGCAGCAACGGCAAGCGGAGCGCGCAGGCCGAAAGGCCGGAGGCGTTAGAGCCGGCTTGCCGGCGGGGATTGAAGCCCGAAGGGTCGAGACAGGCCGGCTTCATGGCCTGGCTCGATGCGCAGCACGAAAGCCCGACCCTGAGCGCAGCGAGGGGAACGCACGTCAGAGTGAACCAGGAAGTACGCTGGATGTGACCTCAAGTGGCCAGAGCCCTCCCCTCCCCTAGTGCTTGATCTGGCTCAATGGATTCAATTGGCCCCGTGGCTGCAGCTGCAGCTGCAATACACGCTGAATCCTCAATGCCGTTCAAATGCTCAGGAGAAGCATCCAGTCGCGTCTGAATGCGTGCCATGAGCCTATGTACAACCTGCCTGCTCAATCCCGCATCAGCAGCTGCTTCGGCTACGCTGGCACCCATCACCAATACAAGCCTGGCAGCATGCAGGGATTTTGCTGAGTAGGCTCGATGCCCACTGCGGCACGACATGAAGGCGATCACTCGCTCGAACGCATATGGACTCATCAATGCGCACTGCGCTGCAGGGCTGATCAAACGAATGAGCTGGGCAACCTGGGCTGAACTAAAGGTTTGCTGGATCTGTGTTGCGGTCGCCAAAACCACATCGTCAGAAGTTGTCATCGAGTCGTTCCAGGGCAAATTTTGGGTCATCGATTGAATTTACGCATCACGAACATTTTAAACTGAGTTCGGTCACCACATGTTGCTACTTGTGGATCTTTGCGACTCTGATTCTAATTCGTCACCACTTGTAACTACTTATTGCCGTCAGATTAGGGTATACCCTAGATGACACAGAAGGTCTGATCATTTGTCGCAAATGGTGTGCACATCGCATACACCCAAAATGATACGATTCAAGTAATACACTCAAAATGGGACAAACCGCTATGTTCATCCGCGCTTACCTTCGAGCTTCGACAGACGACCAGGATGCAGGTCGAGCTCGTGAGTACCTGGAAGAATTTGTCGCCGGCCATGGCAAGACCATTGCTTCCAGCTACATGGAGAACGCAAGCGGCAGTCATGCCGATCGGCCAGAGCTGATCCGATTACTCAAGGATGCTCGTCGAGGAGACGTTCTACTGGTGGAAAGTATCGACCGGCTCTCAAGAATGGATGATCAGGCCTGGCAGTCTCTCAAGGCAGCGATCGACAGCCGCGGCATTCGAATCGTCGCCGTGGACCTGCCAACCAGTCACCAGGGCATCACAGCTCAATCGGGTGATGAATTCACTGATCGCATGCTGGCCGCAATCAATTACATGATGATCGACATGATGGCTGCGATCGCCAGGAAGGACTATCAACAGAGACGGCTGCGCCAGGAGCAGGGCATTGCCAAGGCTAAGCATAGCGGCGTGTACAAGGGCAGGCCTGCCGATCTAGAGCTGCGCAAGCGGGTACGCGAGCTGCTCGCTGCAGGACTCGGGATCCGTGCAGTGGCTAGGCATGCGCAGTGCTCAACGACAACGGTTATGAAGGTACGCGACGAGTTGGCAGCGATCTGATAAGTATGTGAGCAAAAAGGGTCTCTTTAGGTCCTCGTGGTACATCTAAACGACCTTTAGGCGCTCATGTCTGACCGTTAATGAGAGTGTGATAGAATTAGGCCACACATAGGTACACATGATGATCAAGCAAGCTCAATCCAAACCGGTTCGCCCGACAGGTAAGAAAGAATCGCTCTTAGACCGCAAAGGTGATCGCAGCATCTCAACCCGCGCTTTGAGGGCTGATAACATTGTTGAGCGAGCGGCAACCAAAGGGGTTGCCGGCTCCGCCCTGAGCCAAAGCTTGGATGCGAAGATCCGGAGTGGTCGTGCTCCTCAGCTGTCGACTGTCGAGCGGCAGCTCAACGAGCTCAGAAAAGTTGTAGAGGCTTTAGCTATTCGATCAGTCGCTCAGGAGCGGTCCGAGCATTCTTTTGACGAACAGGGTATCCTTGTGCTCGATGCCAAAACTGCGTATCAACTACTCGACAATCCCCCAGAGCCGACTGATACGCTTCGCAATATTCTTGCGCTGCACTAAGGGCTCGCAATGGACTTCATCACCGTCGACTTTGATCAGTCGATTGACCGCTCTGTATTCGATTGCAAAACCCACCCTGCCCTCAATACATACATTGCCCAGCATGCTGGGCAAGATGAAAAACGAAACACCTCGCGCACTTTTATGTTCGTTGACGACGGTCTGCTTCTCGGCTATTACACGTTGGCGAACGCCTCTGTAGCCCTTGATGAGCTTACCGATGAGCTGAAAAAGAAGATGCCGCGATATCCGATGCCGGCTGTGCTACTAAGTCGTCTGGCTGTCGATAAGTCAGTTCAGTTTCAAGGTCTTGGTAAGCGCTTAATGGCCGACTTCTTTCGCCGGGTGTATGCAATCTCCAAGCACTCGGGAGTCGCGTTTATTGCTGTGGACGCCAAAGATGACGTTGCGGCGGCTTTTTACCGCGACAAGCTAGGGTTCACCCCTTCTCCTGTCAACCCGCTCCGCCTGTTCTTGCCAACGGCAACGCTCATCCAGGGGCTAGCCCAAAAAGCATCCAGAAAATGATCAGTCCTTGAGCTGTGTGTAGCGATCAAACCGATTGCATTTCACAACGTCAGGCCCTTTCGCCTGATCTTGAGGTCCCTTGTATACAGACGTAAACTAAGCCCACGTCGATGCTTCCTGCAAGACGGTGGGAAGGCCGCGAACCCGACCACCAAAAAAAAACCGCCAATTTTGGCGGTTTTTTTTGTCGAAGTTGAGCAGCTGGTTGACTGAACCAATGCCAAATTGATGTCGAGCTGGTTAAATCTTGCCGCTATCATTACCCTTCACCTGCGGCCTCAATGCGCCGATCTGCTAGCCTTCAAGCCCGCTCTATCGATCTGCAGGTCTAAAAGGTCATCCTCGCTTCACGCTGGATCAGGTTTTTACACCCATACGAACCTAGCCGCGAATAGCCTACACATTACTGCTTACCCTCTGAGTCCTTTTCCTCGAGTGCATCCAGTGCCAAGGTCACAAGATCACCCAAGACTCTGATCCCTCGCTTTTCGGCTAAATCATAGAAACGGTCATGACACGCCTCTGTGACCTTGATATTCAACTGTTTTTTTGGGGCGCCCGAATTGAATCGCGCACGCTTCGCAGGCGTCACCTGGGGAGCTTCGCGAGACGGAAAGTTGTTATCTTTAGATATCTTTTCGATAACTTCGTTATCTACGTGTTTCCGGTCCTCTGCTTTGGGCTTGAAGCTGCTTAGGTTTGCGAAAGGATCGATCCGTTTGTCATTCATCAATCGGCCCCTCCAGCGGGTTGTAGCTTCGACACAAGTTCTGCGGCGAATGCATCAGCGTTTGCAATAGCTTTCTGTGTACCTGGTACCTCTGAAGGGTTTAAGGCCCCCAATGGCTGCTGAAAAGAGAACATCGCTCTGAATGCTTCACGCTCAGTCATCACCGTGTCAAACAAAGGAATCTGCTTATCCACCAGACTCCTGCGCAGGTTGGCCATTGTTCGCGTCTGATAGGCTGGGGGTGTGCGTGTCAACAGGATTGAAAATGGCAACTTATAAGCAGGCAAATGCCTTCTCATAGCCAATTCTTGATCGTGAATCAGAGAGACCGCTCTCCCAGCCTGCTCTGCATCGAGTAGGGACCCCTGCATTGGAACGACGACGAAATCTGCCTCCTGTAGTGCTAGGACGACGATTTTGGCCGCAGTACCTTCCAGGTCGATGATCACAAACGGATCGACGTTGGCAGCTTCGCGAATTTTGCTCGCTATGTTGTTTTCAGTGACGTCAGAGATAACAGTCATATTGGAAGGACAGTGCCCACCGGCAGCCCATTTGGCAATCGGATAGTTCGGGTCTGCATCGATGACTGTAACACCCACGCCTCTGGCAGCTAATTGGGTAGCCAACGCCAAGCAGGAGGTGGTTTTACCTACCCCACCTTTGGGGCTGATGAAGGGGATTGATGGCATCGAGGTATCTCCAGGTATCTACGGTTATCCATAGCTATCTATTGATAGCGTTTTTTCAAGTATAGCCAGTTACCTAGAAGTATCAATAGCTACCACGAGATAACCAAGGATATCTTTTCACTGGACGTCGCATGAAGATATCCGGTGATATCTATAGGTATCTGATGATAGCGAGCATTCGGGCCAGTTGGGCTTTTGGTCGACCTAGGCGGTAGATCCCCAATTCCTATCAATGAGAGATACGAGAAATGATTGGCTCCCAGCCCGGCCAGTCGGTTGTCCCATATTCACCATCGCCTATCACATGTTTTTTTTCCCATTCGGCCAGCGCGATCTTTTCTGTCTCAGTCATGACCGTGGCGGCTTTAATGATTCGCTCATAGCGGGCAATTTGCGCTTCAGCCTTGTCATGTTTCATAGAGATTCCCTCGACGTTTTCATCAGTCGCTATTCAGGCCTACCATCATTCCATCCACGGTAAGGGTCAAGAATACAGGCCAGGTAGAACCGTTCGTAATGTCCCACACGTAAAAGTAGCCGCCAGGGGCACCCATGATCTGCGAATTATCTTCGACTTGAAGCCGCGCCTGCTCGTCTCGCGCACTTACTTGGAATGCGTACCGCGGCCGCCCTGTATCCAAGTTGTACGGACCTGCCTGTCGACGAAATCGAGAGCCGGGGAGCAAAGTGATTTGGTTATCGTTCTTGTCACTGTTCATGTTTTTTTCCTGCATTGAGCGCCGTGCTCGGCCTTGATGATTGCGTTGCGCAGCGCTGCCACGACTGCCTCCATCGCGTAGTTTTGCGTAACTCGGGTATTGATGACAGCCTCCTTGGCAATCACCTCGGCGACCTATTCCGCCAGGTCAGCAGGCATACGAAACAGCCACCTGAATTTCGAGCCAGGCCTCACTGCCCCAGATCAATTATTGGTGTGCCTGATCGCTGATTTGTACCAGGGCTTCCAATTCGGTGGATTCAATCGTCGACATCGTAGGGGCTCCTTTCTATGAGCGGTGCTTGTCGGCTGAGGGTTGAGACGCCGGAATGGTGTCCACCGCCGCCCAGCTCGATGGCTGTGCTCGGACCTACATAGGAGTTTTTCTTCAACACTCTACGAGTCGGGTAAAAGCAAATGCGGGTTCGCCAGAAAAGCTATCTGTAGTCGAGACTGGTGTCATAGAGAGGACCCGCTTTGCAACTCCTATAGAAGCCAGGTTAGACGTACCTATTACCGCCTCTACATAGAACTTCTTTACGCCATGCTGTGACAAGCCATTGCTGAGCTCCTCTAATCCTTGCTCAAGGATCTCAATCGCCCAGCCTTTACCCCGATAAGCTTCTGGAACGGCGTAGCCAACCTGAAAGCACCTGATACCGTCGATCTGGTCCACGCTTACGAACATTGCCAATGCTTTCACCCGACCATGCTCGATCCGGGCAAAGGTGTACCTGACGTGCCCGTTTTTTGTATCGAGCACGACCCGCACTGAAGGGTATTTTTCGGTAGGATGGGTGAGCATCCCCTTGCGAATCTCTGCTTGAAGGCTCACGAGTGCTTGAAGTGGGTCAGTCATTGCCATATTGAGTTCTCTACTCGATCTTGGGGAGCGAAAAGCGTCCCTCTCCTACGGACTTAGCCCGCGCGACGGCGACGGCCTAATCGGCGACAAAACGACGAAGATTTTCTGGTGGTTCAGTCAGGCGACTCTCAAGCTCAGGAAAGTGGTCGTAGGTCGCCAGTACTGATGCCGCAAGAAATCTGACTGCCAGGGATAGGCAGATGTGCACGTAGGCAATGTCAGCCACGACCCGATTGCCCCTTCCTCGATCGTTGTCAATTCTCTCTATAGACAATGGAAGTGGGTGGGCCAGATTTGAAAGCAGTTGATAGTGAAGACGGTAGTTACTTACGACTGGAGATCGTTCTTCTACATCAGCTTTAGTGAGATACATTTCGTCGCCCTTAAGCGCCTTATTTCGCTGGGCTGGCGATAAGTGGGGCAGAAATGAATGTTCTTTCAGTCGCCTCATTTCACTCTCAAGCCCTTCTTCAACCCGCGCTATCTCAGGATCGTCCGGCCTCTGTCGCTTTCGGACGTACTGCCATTCGCGGTTGCGATGGTACTGGCCTAGAAAGAAGCGTAGCTCGGCTTCTTCAGCGGTGATGACTTCGGTTCCTGAGTAAAAGAGCGCGACGTAGCCCTCCATTAGATTGCGGGTTAAGGACGCTACCGAGCAAACATCCCAGAATCCACCTTCAGGATCGTTGGTTCTCCGAAAAAATGGCAAGAGCCTAGACAAGCTAATAGCAACCAAAGTCTGCCTTGTGAAGATTCTCATCGCACGAAGTCCGCGGCCATCGGTTTGGATTTCATGCTGATTGAGCGATAGGGCCATTGTGGCGTCTAGAACTTCTTCGTACTTGATCAACTCCTCGCGGTAAGCCGCCTCTGCATGCTCGACGGTTAGCTCTCCCAGAGGGTCGCTCATGTGGGGTTCCTTTCACCTATGCATCGCTCGTCGGGTATTTTGTTTTTCATTTGCGATTGGCCCGCGCGCTCACACACGCAAGGTTCTCTTTGAATGGGCTTTCCACTGGCTGCGCGCACTTCTCCAAGAACTGTTCTGCAGCTTGCTTCGACTCTGCGGGATCTTTGGCGAAATACAGCACCGCCAGGATGGCCGCAATACACAGCACATACAGCCCCAAGCTGGGCTGATCTTCATAGTCCTGATCTTCATAGTCTTCCGACTTCATCAAGTTGACTCCTTTCATTGGCTGAAGATTTGGGCAGCTCGAGCATCACGCAGCTGCTTCAACACTCACATTGATACGTTTTCCCAGGACCGCCAAGCCACGTTCCACCTGGTCGATCTTCGAAGTGTGGAGAATATCGACAAGCCGATCTACCACCTGCCGAGTGCACCCTAAACGATCTGCTAATTCACCGCGACCGACCCCGGCCTCGATCATCGCATTCCACAACGCCACTTTTGCAGCAGTCAGAGCAGAAAGGTGCAGGCGGGTCGCTGCATCACTCTGCCATCGACCAGCTGGGATCGCTCGACGCTGGTCGACGTAGATCGACAGCGCAGCATCCATAGCGTCTCCAGTGTCACGCAAGGCATCGGCAAGGGTGTCACCTGAAGCGTGCATTTCCGGAATTTCAACACAAGAGAGCCAAACCCCAGCCTTCTCATCGTGATGGATCTCAAGCGTGTAGTCGTTCATGGCCACCTCTTTGTGTAAAAGCCAAGCCTCAATCCTTGAGGCCCAGCTGCTTGATGATGGTCTTTCGTAGACCTTCGGCGATTTCCTTAGCGCCATGGTCCGGAAAGATGGTGGATTTGCCATTCAGGGAAACCTTGAAATGACTGCCCTTGGTGCTTTGAAACTCGACTCCACGGGCCTTCATCCACCGCCGAAACTCACTACACTTCATGGGAAATTCCCTAGCTGTTTCGGTAGGAGCATTATGCAACACTTGTGCTGCACTGGCAACACTTGTGCTGCATAAAAAGTGACGCGTTCATGTATTCAATCGCGATATTTCTGGTTCCTGGTCAGTAAAGCCATGCATTGGTTTACATCCTTGCCGATGAGTCGCAGATTGGTTCTGCATGCCGAACAACCAGGAGCCTCATCGTGTTACCGCTGCCTGCACTTCCAGATCCTGTTCGCATAATGCTCGAAGGTTTCGACCTTACGATGCGTAGAGCACGCACTGTCTCAGCTGCTGAGATAGCAGCTGAGCGTGCTTACGGTTTTGTGCTTGGAATAGAGACGGTCAAAGCATTGCCATCCGAAACGATTGGCAATTTATACGCATGGGTGGATGTCACCTATGACGTAGTAATTAACCAGTTATAACGAGCGCTAATGCTCGTTAGTGAGCCCTCGCAACCCATAGCTGATCAATCCGCGTGGTATAGCTCTGGCTCATCAAATCGCGCCGCATGGCCCATTCCGGTGTGGTCGGCACGGTTGCTGTGCGCAACGTCCCGCGTCCCCATCGACTGTTGATCGAGTCCATGACCGACATCAGTTGATCGGACGTTTGCGGTTGGGTCACGGCAAAAAGATCACTCGTATATTCACCAGGCTGACGCAGATCGAGCAGCATGACCTCAGCTTTGCTGTATCGATAGCCTGAACGGAAGATGTGATCTACCGCCTGGGTAGCAGCATTGGTCATCAGGCGGGTGTCATTAGTAGGGTAGGGCAGCTCGATCACGACGCCGTTGGCATACTTCGCCTCGTCCGGATTGAACATGCCCGTACGCACGCTCACGCGCATCTTCTTGCACACTGAGCCTTGAGCTCGCAGCTTCTCCGCAGCCCGCGCTGTGTAGGTGGCCACCGCCTCCTTGATCGGCCCTACCTCACTCATACGCTTACCAAACATCCGACTGCAGCAGATCTCCTGCTTGGGCGGGTCAGGCTCATCCAGCTCCATACACGACACGCCGGCGAGCTCGCGCGCTGTTCGCTCCAGGACCACACTGAATTTCCGCCCGATCATCGTCTTGTCAGCCTTGGCCAGGTCCATGGCCGACTGGATGCCCATGGCCTCCAGGTGTGCATTTAGCCGTCGACCAACACCCCATACCTCTCCCACTGCAGTATTACGCAACACCCAGTCACGCTTGTACGGGTCGCAAATGTCCACCACACCGCCCGTCTGGGCCTGCAACCGCTTGGCGGTGTGGTTGGCCAGCTTGGCCAGTGTCTTGGTATGCGCTATGCCCACACCGACCGGAATTCCAGTGCAGCGCAGTACCCTGTCTCGGATCGAGCGGCCCAGCGTTGTCAGATCCTCACGACGGCCAGTCAGATCACAAAACACTTCGTCGATGCTGTATACCTCAGAGCCAGCCACCATGCTTTCGATGATGGTCATCACTCGCTCGGAGATTTGGCCATACAGCGCGTAATTGCTGCTGAACGCCACAATCCCTTCTCGGCGCAGCATGTCTTTGATCTGGAAGTAGGGCGCGCCCATTTTGACGAAGGGTTTGGCATCGTAGCTGCGTGCGATCACACAGCCATCGTTGTTCGAAAGGACGACGATCGGGGTCTTGGCCAGATCCGGGCGAAAAACACGCTCGCAGGAGGCGTAGAACGAGTTGCAGTCCACCAGGGCGAACACTTGCTTAGGCGTAGGCATGATCACGCACGCTGTAGCGCACGACTCCCCACACCACCATTTCATCACCCTCCAGAATGTGACGCGCCGGATAGGCCTTGTTTTCCGACTGCAGGATGACTTGGCGATCGCGACGGTGCAGCCGTTTGCACACGGGCTCACCGTTCAGGCCTGCGATCACGATGTCACCATGCTGCGGCTCACGGCTGCGATCGACAATCACCAGGTCGCCGTCATAGATCCCGGCGCCCATCATGCTTTCGCCTTCGATCTTCACCAGGTACACGTGCGGTGCCCGGATATCGAACAGCTCGTCCAGGGAAATGTGCTTCTCCAAGTGATCGGCCGCAGGTGATGGGAACCCTGCCGACACGCGATGCGAGTAGAGAGGCAATGTGATCTGGGAGATGTCGATTCGGGCTAGAACGGTCGTGGGCATGATGGCACCGCAATGTGTTGGTAAAAAAATCCCGCACCAGGCGGGGATGAGAAATCGGTGGTTCAGTCTTGTTGAGGCACTGTCCAGAACAGCTGGACCTTGCCATCGTCGCGGTGGGCCAGGGTCACGTTGTCGGTTCCATCGATTTCTTCCAGGATCCGTGTCCAGTCCTCATCGCGATCACCGGGCAAGCGCTCCAGCAGTGCAGATTTTGATTTCTGCGCTGCAGGCGTGTTGATTGCGCGCTGTAGCCGCATGGCGAGCACCTCATAAGTCTTGGGCGATGCAGGGGCCGCTGGGGCTTTTTTGGCCATGGCGGCTCTTAATACTGTATGGATGCACAGTATTTCAAAAGGTGCCAATCGATCAACCCTTTTCAGCCATGAAGCTGCTAAGTGGTCAAAACTGATGCTCTTGTCGAGAGTACGTATCGGCAGAGTATCCTTGCCGAAACGGATTGACACCGTTATCAAACCCAGCCAATTGGGCTATTGTGTGAAGCCGCTGTGTAGAGGATTCGTTTTATAATAGACATTTCTTATTGTTCTACGTCTGTTTTTACCAGTGCATTTATTTGAACAACACCAGTCGAGAAAAACAAATCGTTAGCTTCAACAAGAGCTGCATCGTTTATGAACTCATCGCAGGTACCAAAATAATGAAAAAATCTATTTAGCTTACAGATTCCAATTGTGTAATGACCTTTAGGTGTCAAATCGACGTACACGCGATTTGCCTTAATTATGTGTTGTTCATATTCGTCAAAGTGTGGGTGCACTATCTGAAATGCAGAAGATGCAGTAGGGTATCTTTTGCGTCGTCGCCCAGGAATAACAGGCTCAAACATAACTTCATTTTTTCCTTTGTACTCATTACAATCGGCACAGGTCACACAAAGATTTTTGGGCTCGAAAATAAACTCTATGTATTGAGATTTCGGAACTATATGTTCAACTGGTGCCGCGTGAGCGGCTCTAACGCTGACGATCTCCTTACAGTAAACACACACAAGCCTTTGTATGCTTCTATAGTAGTTTCGGATTTCTGCACGTAAACCCTTGAGATCTTCTTGTGACCACTTTGTGTGGTCAAATTCAGGGTCGTCTTTTTTCTGTGCTATGACAGCAAGAGATGCGTTAGTGAACATTATGCTTTCATTAATTATTGGCATAGATATCACATACCAGAATAACAGATTGAACTAGATCCATAGTTGGATCATCTCGATCAACATTCTCAGCCAAGGTCTGTAATTGATTTAGTTCACGTAAATTATCCGGTGACACACATTTGCTGGCTTTGATTTTGGATAGGAGGCTAAATGCGAGCCTCGCAATATATTCATTCATAATCCCAGGGGCATCGAAAAGCTCAGCTAATTGATAATCAGCGGAGCGATTACTAAATTCAGACGCTCTGAATATTCTATTATCCGTAAGCGATGTTATGTAGCAACCTTCATCTTTAAGTCTGGATATAATTTGAGGAGAATGAGTAGCTATAATAAATTGGCACCCCCTGTACGACGAGAACGCACTAGTGAGCATTATTATGAATTCTTCTTGCCACCTTGGATGAAGGCTGATTTCGGGCTCATCAATTAAGATTGTTGAATAATCAGTGATATGACCTGCAATACCAAGCATTATTACAAGTAAACACTGTTCGCCTGAGCTAGCACGTTTAAGTGACATCGGCCCGTAATTTTTTTTGATCAGACGAACATCCATTAATCTCATTAGACCTGCGCTCAGCAGTGTAAGAATAGCTTTTGCAAGAAAACCACTTCTTGGATTTTCTCCGGTATGGAAAAAAATGCCGCTTTTGAAATCTACAGCTAGAATTAGGGCTTTCCGCGAAGTTTCAACGCGCTGCAGTTCAATCATGGCGCTATAAATCTCATGGCGCTCATCCTCATTATAGCTCGACAGCTGATTTATATATTTTTCATCAAAGCTAATATTATTTACTTGGAAAAGTCTTTCTAGCTCATGCGATATAGGGGTTCCAAAAAGTCCCGCTTGCTCCTGATTGACTGATTTACCTATGTAGCCTGGTTTAAAAACAAACTCGGCATACGGCTCAAAGTTCAGTGAATTAAAGACGTCAATGAGATTGGCAGTCTCACCAAAGGTTGATAGTTTTTCAAGCCACCCCTTGGCAGCAGAAGACAAGAGCGATACAGCGTTTGAAGCTCCAAATGGACCCTCACCGCGCATCCCGACATACCTGTAGTTTGTTTCTATATCGTAGTGATTATAGGGCCTTCGGTTTGATGGAAACTTATCAAAAGGACTGGTCGATAAAGCAATCAGTTTCGGTAGTCTATCTAAATTTCTAAATTCAGGAACAGAGGGCGAAGAGTGATAATTTCGGGCAAAATCTTTTGCTATTGATGATAGTAAGCGACTTTTACCTACGCCATTTTTGCCAACTATAACAGTGAATATATTTTGTGACTCAGGTGCATCACCCTCGATGGCCAGAGGAACAAATCCTTTATCTGTACCGAAACCAATTAATCTATGCATTTACATTCCTTTGGCTACGCTAGTATGGTGAACCACTACTGGAGCTAGGTGTTTAAATCAACAAACACATTCTAACTATTAAGTTAAAATAGCTTAGACTTTTGCTCACTCAAAAGCAATATAGCATAAAGGCGTCGTATTGCACGTCACAGAAAAGGCTGAAAGAGTAAAACTTGTCTCCTCAGGTACTGACACATGCCAATTTCAGTAGCACGGCTACTTATCAGCACTTCAGGTTAAACGCTGATAATTGCCAAAACGCATGCCTTCATTGAAGGCACAAGGCGACGGCATGGTCGCTGCAAAAATCCCTAACCCCGCGCGCAACGCGCCCGGTTGAGTCGGCAGGTGGCGAAGCCGCCTGGGGACTCAGAATCCGGGTCTTAGCGCCCGTAGGGTGGCCGTAGGCCAGGGCAGGGCGGCTCTATCGCCCTGGGCCGCTTAGACGGGGTTTGACCCAGATCGTCAGGTCACGCTGCTGCGCCGTACCGCAGGTACGAAGTGCGCAGGCTGTACTGCTTTATGAGGGGTTTACCCCTCGTAAAACCCTATTTTCCCGAAGGGGAGGAACTGGTTGGGGTATAAAATTCCAGTAATTCCCAAGGCATTGACTATCCGCCTGGACCGGGCAGTTTCCGCGCTTGATTGGGGCAAAAAAAGAGCCGCTCCAGGCGCTTTTTTTGATTGCCTCATAGGATTGTGAAAGGGCCATAAATCGCAGGCGTGACAAGGCCTCCGCGTGAGCGGATGCAGAAAAAGAAGGGTGCTGGGTGTTACTGAGCTTTTTTGGCGAACGAGGCCCCCAGCCTCTCCAGTGCACCTAGGACATCGCTGCCAGTCTTACGCACGGGCGCGCCACTGGAACGGCGCGGGGTACTACCACCATTGCCCTCGGCTTCGCGCGCTTCCTTCGCTTCCCATCGCTGACGGGACATCTGGCGTCGCTTCAATTCCAGGGAATGACGTTCCATCTCAGACAACCGGCGCTGGCCGATATCGATCAGTTGGGACTCTCGGCGCTTCTTGGCGGCCTTCTGCACGCGGTCAAAGACATAGCCCAGTCCCAGGTCATTCCAGAACAGCTTCGTGAAGCGGATCAACACGCGTGTGCGCACCAGGTGCAGACCATTGTCGTCCTTTTCATCCAGACGCACGCGCTCGATGCGGCGATAGACATACCCGGCGTCATCCAGGGTCTTGAACAGACGACACAGCACCGGAGCCGAAATGCCGGCGTCCTTGGCGATATTGCACTGGGTATTGAGGACGTACCGGCCGCTGGCAGGATCAAGGTAGCCCAAGACACTGGTGGCCAGATCCAGGCGTACCAACAGCTGCTCGGCCACGCGCTCGATGGCCACGAACTTCTCACGGCGCGTACGGCGATCGCCGTTAACGCCATCGAGACGACGCAGGTACTGGCCACGAAAGCTCACCAGGTTACCCAGGCGGTCGTAGGCTTTGCGGATCAGGGGGTTTTTGAGCTGCTGCTCGGTGAGGTGACGCGGTGCAGCGTACTGGTCAGGCAGAGCCCGAGCCGTGCGGCGCAGCGCCGAATGAGGATCAGAAGGGGAGAGCCGTACGGCTTTAAGCCGGCTCACAGCTGGTCACCAATGAGGCTGGGACCAGCAAGCGCTGCACAGTGTGCAGCAAAAAAAGGAGAGGAAATCATTTCCAAAGTCCGCCGTTTAGCGGTGAGCCTTATTCGATCACCTTTTGTGGCTTGCAAGAAGCCTCGGTGAACGCCATAATCGGCTCACTTGTTAGAGAGTTGAACAGGTAACCCGCATGCAAACGGCCTGTTCAAGATTTTCCAAAAAGCCCCGGCGCCAACCGGGGCTTTTTGGTTTCTGCTGTTTGTGTTTCTACATCGTGCTGCTCTCGCGCATAAATCTTCGCCGGATAGTATCACGGGAAAGTTCCAAGTCATCGTAAAAATCACTGTGTAAATCAACAGATTGCCAGCACAGCCTGATCGTCAACCTGAAGGTTGCTGACGGCTGCGCTGCGCGGAAAGGGTGTAGATGCAGCCTGGATGCTTTCGGGCTGCAAGCGGCGAGCTAGACCAGCTGCCAGTTGAATCGGTAGGGATCCATGAAGGGAATGTTGTCGTCGTAAAAATCGTCATCGGGTGTTTGTTGCGACGCCGGCTGCTGTGCCGGTCGTGATTCACGCTGAGGCTGCGATTGCGATTGCGCCCGTGGTGCTGGGTTCTGGTGGCCACCTGCAGGCCGCTGCGCCTGATCACCTTGAGGTCGACCACCCAGCAGCTGCAGCGTCCCCTGCATGTCCACGATGATTTCCGTGGTGTAGCGCTTGATACCGTCCTTCTCCCACTCCCGCGTCTGCAGCTTGCCCTCGATGTAGACCTGGGAGCCCTTGCGCAGGTATTCCCCCGCTATCTCAGCCACCTTGCCGAACAGTGAGACGCGGTGCCATTCGGTGCGCTCCACCTTCTGACCTGATTGTTTGTCGGTCCACTGCTCACTGGTGGCCAGGCTGAGATTGGTGACCGCATTGCCGTTGGGCATGTAGCGGGTTTCCGGATCCTGACCACAGGTGCCTACCAGGATGACTTTGTTAACGCCTCGTGCCATGGGAAGTGCTCCGTTTCGGGGATGAACGTATTCGCGCCGCCTGGGGTCGGGCAGCGTGAAAGAGGTTGCTTTGGGGTTAGATCAGGCCTGCGCCTGACGCCAGGTGATTGCGCTTGAGAAGGCCTGTGCAAGGGACTGCTCAGTGCCGGCGCGGATCAACACACGGTCGAACTCATGCACCTCAGAAAAGATGGCCAGGGTCGCGGCCGTGAGCGCCTGCTGATAGTTCTCGAAGCCTGCGGCCTGCATGCGTCCGTGTAATTCGTACTGCAGATCACAGGGACCGGCATGGTCGGCAGGAACGCAGCTGTGGGCTCTGCGAGCGCCGCGCGACGGCGGTAACTCTGCGACACAGTGCATCAAGGATGAAAGGTTGCTCATAGCCCATCTGCCTCGCTGTCAGTGGTGATGCCCATGCTGTTTCTCTTCATGCTTGACCGCCTGCACATGCTGCCCGCCATACGTTTCAAGGCGTGTGAGGCCCACGGTCAGTGATTGTGCTTCATCGACCTGCGATCGATAGCCTCGGCCCCTGGTCGGTATCTTGCCCAGCGCCGTATGCCAGAGCAGGGTGCTACGCACGGCTGCGCCAGGTGTGCGACGCCAGATGTGCTGCCACTCTTCTTCCAGCTCGTTCAGCGTGGCCAGCGCCGGATCGATCAGCACCAGGTTCTGCAGGTCAGCGCGGCCTGGCTCGGTCTTGAGATGAAAGAGGATCTGCTGGATCTTCCCTACGCGCGGGTAGCTGCGGCGGACCTTCTCAGGTGCGGTGGCCAGCAGCTCGTCCAGGGACGGCGGGGCCACCTCGATGAAGCGGTTGATACGGATGGCCTCCTTGGACAGCTTATCCACGTCGGGGATGTACAGCGAGCTGCCACGGATCACCTCGCCTTTGAACAGGGTGATGTTTTCGCCTTCCTGCAGCTTCTGCACCTCCTCGACGCTGACCTTGTTGTGCTCACGCAGGCTCAACGAATCCGAGTCCTCCCAGCTGCTGCCAAACGTACCCGGCTGCCGCACCATGCCACTGACCTCGGAGACCATTTCCTTGCCGGCCATCAGCTGCAGGATCTCCAAGGTGTCCTTGGGATCCATGATTTTGCCGGTGATGCGCGTGCCCATGTTGGCAATCAGCGTCCAGATCTTGTCGCCGGCGGCGGACTTCAAGCGCTGCGCTTCCTGGCCGGCGAGTAGCAGGCTGATGCCCAGTGAGCGCACCTGCGTAGCCAGCTCACCCAGCTTTTCGGTGTAGACGGCCCCCACCTCGTCGTTGATCCAAAGGAACGGGAAGCGGTCCTTGTACTTGCGCACCACCAGGATGTCTTCGGCCTTGCCTTCGATTTTCTCACCCAGATCCTGGCTGAGGATCATGGCCGTCTGCGACACATACAGCCGGCCCAACGTTGAAGCCTCGCTGGACGACAATTCCAGCGCCGGGATCAGCACCATGAGGATGCGATCGTTGTGGATCGTGTCCTTGAGGTCGATGTCGCCGGCATCGAGCGCGAACACATGCCCGTACATGTCGTTGAACATCGACAGCATGCGGCTGAATTGCTGGATCAGGTAGCCGTGCTGATTCACGCTTTCAGCAGCCCATTCAGAAGGCGAATCCACCTTGGTCAGATCGAAACCTGCCAGCATGTTCAGGTAGTTCTCGATGGGTAACCGGGCTTCTTCGTGCCATTCCTCTTCTACCGATTGGATGTAAAGCTTGGCAATGGCGCGCAGAGGCATGTGTTCCTGAATCGTGCGCTGCGACATGACCTTGCCTTCGCGGCGGCACTTATAGACCAGAGAAAAGACCAAGGCTTGTATCATCGCCTTGGCCTTGTCCTGCCAGCTGGTATCGCTACCTGCAGGCGGCAGCATCGAGTCCATCAGGTTGGTGATGTAGGACTCCTGGGCGATACCAAAGGCGTTAATGGTGTTGGTCTCGGGACGGCTCTTGTCATCATCCAGCAGCTCCTGGGCACGGGAGCGACCGCCATTGATGAAGTTCATGTGCCGCAGATCGTCTTCCCGGCCGTAGTAGCGGGCCAGGGAGGCAATGGCCGTTGGCACGTCGTTCTGGGCTTTGGCGTCCGTATAGATCAAACCCTTGCCATAACCGAGCTGGCCCAGGACGTACCCTAGAAGCGCTTCGGTCTTACCCGCGCCGGTGGTGCCGAACATCAGGATGTGCCGGCACATATCGTCCATGCTCAGCCACAGCTCGCGGCCTGCATCCTGCCCACGCAGATAGCCCATGTACAAAATGCCCGCGGCTTTATCCATCGTCGTGCGTGCGACGGCGATCGGCACAAAACCCCAGAGCTTTCCAGGCACCTGGCGCCTGGTCGACGGATCGAGCACGCCCATGTCCGTGGGCATGCGCATGGGCATCTGCCAGTCAGCAAACAGTAGCACCGGCGCCCAGAACATCAGCACGGGGAAGCTGAGCCAGAGACTGACGGGGTAGACAAATCCACCCACGACGGCGGCAAGCATGCCCAAGGCCAAACTGCCTGGCCCCATCATCCAGGCCGTCAGAGCTGAGTGATAGACACGCCGGTTGATGCGTGCGCGGTCCACAGCATAGTTATTGGGCTGCATGGCTCACCTCGGCTGCGCTCATGAACGTCTGCAGGCTCCTAGGATTCTGCAGCACAGCCTGAGTCACGTGACGGCCGTCATCGGCAATGGCCCACGGTGTCCCTGGAATGCGGTAAGTCTGGTAGGCCACTTCGTTGACGCCCAGCGCTTTGCCGGCGATATCGCAATCACCTGGTTCCACTGCAGCGCTTTCCTTGCTTTCCTTGGGCTTGCCCAGATCCATCACGCCGTGCCCGACATCGAACAGCTCGCTCCAGGCCGCTTTGCGCTGCTCAGGGGGAAGGCACAAGACGGGAGTGATCGAGGCGATCGACCTCTCACCACCGATCACGGCGACCGGGAACACAATCACGTTGAAGTCCTTGGCTGCCGCTTCCAGGGCCGGCTCCATGCGCTGACAGTTGGGGCATTCCGGATCTGCAAACACATACAAGGTGCGTGCATGGCCACTGGAGTACTCGACCGTGAACAGCTTGCGCTCTGCCGCCATGCGCAGGTTGGCTGACAGATCTTTGCGTGCCGCATCCGGCAGTGTCCAGCCGTCTGTAGGTGAATCAGCCAGCTCGTCTGGCACATCAGGCCGCTCCTGCGGCAGCGGTGGTGTAAGGGCTAAGGGCGCTGCAGGGGGCGTGGTCTTCAACGTTGGAGGCAGGGCCTGGGCAATGCTTGGCGCCGGCATTGCGGTGGAGCCCTGGTAGCTCGCGTTTCCCAAACCGGTATAGACGCGAGAGCCTGAAAACTCAGATTTCACTGCAACGGCAAGGGCGCCCATGGCCAATGTCAGCCCAGCCATTGCGATATAGGCCCGACGGGTCTTGCGGCGGGTTTCTTTCACCACGCGGCGCTGTTCGCTCTTTTTATGGCTGGTCACGACCGAAACGATGCAGTCCAGCAATACAGCCGCATCGGTGTGCTCGGGCGCCTGGATAACTAACTGGCCCAGCTCGCCAATGCAGATCACGTTTTGGCCGTCGAGCGAAAAGTGACAGCGCTGGCTCACATCGATGAGGCCCAGTACCTGTGCATGGCCATTGCCCAGATAAGTGATGGTCATCAGCTCTTGAGCGATGGTGACTTGAAACGGCAGGGTGATGGTTTGCATGGGAATCCTTGGGTACGGGGTACAAACGACGCGCACGGCTTCGCAGCGGCGGCCAATGACGTCACGTTCGAACCGTTCAAAATGGGGTGTAGGTGGAGCGAGGGTTGCAGATCGAGCTGCGGGGTCTACTGTTCAGCAGGCAACGCTTCGGCGCCGTAAATGGCCTGCATTAGTGGCATCTTTTCTACCTGGACGGCAGCTTCAGGCATGTCCTCATGCTCATGGATCAAGCCAATACCCTCCATCTCGGCATTCAGGCCATCGATGGCCTTTTCGACTCGCAACCCGCACGGCAAACCGAGTTGTTTGGCTTTGGCTTCCGCTCGCGATCGAGCAAGCACGCCTGCTCCTTCGATATAGACCTTCGCGGTATCAGCCGAGTGCAGGGCATACCACAAGGTGCGGTCAACACCTTTGAGCCAGCGAAAGCGTGCAGACGGCAAGCGCAGATCCCGGCCGTACAGGCCAGCCAGGGCTGTGCGTTTGAAACCATGAATGGCCAGTAGCTCGGTCATAGCCGGCGTGGCCACGACTCTTGCAAAGGCCTTGTCGGCTAGCGAATACAACGGCAGGTACGTCGGGCGTCGCGTCAGGCCCTTGATCAGGCAGGAGCGATTGAGGTCATCGAGCAGCTTGGTGGCAGCTTTGCGATCGTTCAGGAACACCTGCAGGCCAAATACAGCCAGCAGAGCCCGCTCATGCGGCAGCCAGCTTTCGAAATCTGTGTGAGCCGGTCCGATCTGCGCTTCGAGTGCCGCCTGTGCGGCTGGCCGGTCGAGCACTTTGCGCACAACCAGGTTGTGCTGTTCGGCGAACTCTTCAGGCTTCAAGGCCCAGGCATTGGCCGCTGAGGTGTCATCCTTCAAGCCGTTGGGTCCGTAGGCTGCAACGATCGGGATGATCGAGGGAGCAAACCCGCTGACCAGCTTGGGCAGCGTCTTGGCACTGATGAGCCGCTTGCTGCGAAAGGGCAGCATCGGATGCAAGGCCAGGCTCCAGCTACTGAGCAGAATGATGGGGATCAAAAAGACGAACAGGATGGTAGAAGTCTGGTTCATGACAGCCAGCCACTGGTCGAAGGTGACTGCTTTGGGGTTGTTGGCCAGCTTGACCAACAGGTTGGCTTTGCTGGCCACCAGCACATGCGTATAGGAGAAGTCGACCATCAGCCACAGCCAATAGAGCACCCAGCTGCTCCAGTACACGAAGTAATCGAAAAACAACCAGCACAGGCCAAAGCCTGCAGCAACGATTAGTAGCAGTTGCGCCTGCTGGCTCTCCCAGGAGCTTTGCGGGGGTCGGTTTTGCATAGGTATCGTCCACATAAAAGCACACCGGCCTGAGGGGCCGGTGTGCTTGGGGGGAGGGTAGGGCTTCGGAAAAATGAGGCGGTGCGAACGCAGTCAGCCTGGAGCTACATGGTAGGTTTAGGCCAGCTTGGGGATGTGAATGTTGTTCTCACTTTCCAGCGCTTCGACGTGCTCACTAACGTATTGGCCGAAAGGCTTAGGCGTCGTGTATCGCTGGTACTCCATAGCGCCCAGGATGTCGTACCAGCGTTGAGCCCAAGGGGTACTAATCTCAATGCAAGGAAGCTGTGGCAACTTAGTGTAGATCCGCAGCTTTTTCCCTTCCAGTTCGCGTCTGGTCCAATCGCCCATCGTTAAACCGACTACATCAACTTGCCCTTTGCGGATCCTATTGACGTAGAGAATGGTGCCATTTTGACTGTCGATGCCGAGGTACTTACCGCTGTTCCAGATAAGGAATTCGCAGTCCTCCGACGGCCAAAACATTTCACTCGACTTCAACGAATGCAAAATACCTTTGACGAGTTTACCTCGCGTCCTGGATGTCTTAACAAACAGAATGAGAGGAATCACTAAAGGCGCCCAAAACATGGCGACCAAACTCCATGAATCCCGAGTATCTTGTCCTGGTGAGGAACCAGAAAGCGCAACGAGTGAAAGTAACCCAGTGATCAGGAAGAAGGGTACTCCTAAGACCAGATAGAGTGTTTTGGCTATATGGAACCATCCTTCCTTTGCATTCATCAACCTTTGTACTGGTTGCATTCTCACTACTCCTTTGGATTCGAAGCGTCGGCAGCTAGGCATTCCAACGCAAATTGCACACGGTAATCAGCACATCTATACAAAGGCTCTGAGCGATCACGCAAGTAATTACGAAATCCAGGCCACGATAATCCTAGAAGTCGTGCCGCTTCTCGTCTGCTCACCCCAGCTTGGTCAACCAGGCTTCTGAGGTAAACAGGATCTGGATTGTGAAATTGGGCATCGGGCTTCATTTTGCACGCTGTTTTTGCATTTCTGACTTGATCATAGCGGGTAACAGTGTTACCCGCCATAGCCATTCAGCGGAATGTGCAGCGATGACTACTGGATGCCATCCCCCCCAGGCTCAGCGCCCTGTCTTGACTGCATCTTCACCCCAGGTACGCGCTGGGTATTTGAGCCGAAGGCACCAAACATTCCTTTCATATTGTCTACCATACCGCCCATCAAATTCGCACCATCGCGGCCACCTAGGAAGGAAATCACGTAGTCAGCCAGCGTTGCCTGCAGCCCAAAAAGACGGGTTACGCCAAACGTCGCAATTCGCGCATAGATCATCAACCAGCCAATCATTTTCACCAATCCTACTATTGAGTCTGCATTAGCATTGGCCAGGGCTGAAGCAAAAAGCATGTTGAGAATCGTCCCGCCTGCAGTAGCGGTTACTGCCGCAAAGAAAAAACCCAATACCATCAGCGAAGGGCGCAGCATCATGTCGATAAGAAAAACGTAGCCGTACGCGCTGCGGCTGCCCTTGTCCTCTTCAGCTCCCACATGCGTAGCGGCCCACATCGAGCCCGCCGCGCAACCAATCAGGATGCTTACCAGCCAGTTGAACACACCGATCATCCAGTTCAGAAACGGTACGGCAGGAAGGAAAACTGCCAACGAAAAGCCGATGCTGAGCAGTGCTAGTACAACAAAGTAAAATAGCGGTGCCAACGCTCCTAGTACGTCTTTTGCCACTTCTCCGCCGTTAATCCCTATCACACCTCCGACCTTCCCGAGAATCGAATTGCTTGTTGCCGAAGCCGCGCCGATTGCAACTGTGTATACGGTCAGCGCCGTTTCAGTCGCGCCTAAAGTAAAATCGCCAATCTCCTGCATCTTGATGAGTGGGTTTACCTGATTTGAGAAATCAGCTTCGGTACCCAATTTCACTGTTGCGAATTTGTTTGTTAGCGACTGCATTGGACTCTTGAAAACACTTACAAAAACCGAGCCTGGCTCAACCGCGGTATTGGCCGCTGCGTCGTCAGCTGCAGGCTGCGATCCCAGCGGGGCTGTGTAGTCACTGTTCTGCTGTTGCGAGCGATAGGCCGCCATCACCTGACCATACAGGTCGCCTGTGCCGGTCTCGCCCAGGTGACTCATACCGCTAATCACGGGTGTGGCACTGGCCACGCTGTTGGTCTTGCTGTTGGCCGTGGCGAAGGTGTGGTACCAACTGCCCAGGGCAAGCCAGCCATAGCTCTTGATCTGAGTAGACAGCTGTTCCTGCAGCGAGCCTTTGAAATCGATCTGGTTGATGGCTTGGCTGACCGTGTTCTCATATGCCGCTGCAGCCTTCTGAATCTGTGTCTCGGCGTCCTCAAACGTGCCTGTGTCATGGTCACGTCGACTCAGATAGGTGGCTACAAAGGCACTGGCCGCACGATCCAGGGAGGCCTGCATCGTATCAAGCGCCTTGCGCTGCGCCGTCACGATTGAAGCTGTCTCAACCTTGCTGTCGAACAGCAGGTTCCAGGTGCCGGTACGACCGGTGTCCGGCGTCTTTGCCGAACCACACACCGCGCTGCCGTTGCCGATCGTGTAGTCACCGTTGCTACCTTTGGTGCTCATCATCGCCGTGCGGGCTTTGCCGTCCTGGTACAACATCTGCAGCTCGCTATTGGTCGCGTACTTGCACAGGTTCATCTCGAAGATGCCGCGCGCCGCCGAGCGCGTAGACGGCGCCGTGGGTTGCGTGACCATCGAGTAGCCGCTGTTGATCATGTCCACGGCCTTGTCTGTCAGCAGGTTGGCTCCCCCCACGCCCATCGTCGAGGTCGCCCAGAGCATGATCAGCTGAGCCACCGACCAGCCCGACTTGGTGGGGACGATCGTCATGAAGCCTGCCAGCGTCATGATGGGGAAAACGGCGGTGCGACCTCCATTGAACACTCGCCCTTCATGGCCTGCTTTGACGAAGCCCTTGAGCGTGATCGAAAAAAACCAGAAGAACGCCACGGCCGCCAGAACGCCATTGAGGATGCCGAACAACGCCCCGATCAGCGTAGGGTCGGAGCCGCTGAAAGGGTGGAGCACCACGTCGCCGAAGATCATCACCATGGCCTGGCGGGACAGGTCATGGTTCTTCTGAGCAGCCTCAGCGAGGGTTTTGTAAGTCACGCTGTCAGCCAGTGCCGGCATGGAAAAAACCAGCAGCAAGCCAACCCACCAAATGCGTTTGATGAGGTTCATATAGGGATCCGGGATGGGTAAAGCGAAGGGAAAAGGCTGCGAGGACTACGGCTGCGCGATTTGGTCTGCTTAATATGCGGTGAAAGGCGACACCACTTGCCGCCAGATACGTTGCTCGGCTGCGTAGTCCTGAAAGGTGCCTTTCTCGTCGAGGCTCACTCGCCGGGTGGTCAGCTGCCAGAGGCGGTAGTCGTTATTCATCACCTTGGCCACGCTGAGCATGACCAGGGTCACAAGCGCTGCGTCAACCGCAATTGCGCGCAGCACCGTCTGCATGGGCAGGCTTGAAGCGGTATAGAAGATATTGAGCAGCAGGAAGATGGCCACAGGGCTGATCCCGACCATGAGCAGCCACCAGATCCTTCGTAGCCGCCTGAAGCCTGACTGCAGTTGCTCTACAGATTGGCCGGTGCAGGCCACCGCCTGGGCCCAAGTCAATGACTCCTTTGGGCTTTGATGACGTTCGAACTGGGTACGCAAGATCTGCAGCTTGGTCCCAATAGGCTTGATGCCGGTTCGGTAGATCACCGCCAGATCGGAAAACGGATTGATAATCGCCAAGCTGATCTGCCCGACGCGCCGTGCCGTACTAGGCTTTGCACGCTCCGCGCTGTCGTTTGCTACCGACTCGGAGGCGGCTTGCTGAGTATCATTTTGCATGGGTGCTTACTCCCGGTGCCATTTTTGCGGAAAGGACCTGCATCTGTTGTTTGTATTTGCCATCTGCCGCAATGGCCAGCTGCTGACCGGCGATCACGTTGCCCTGGCGCTGCTCGTTCTTGTTGCCCATCAGCAGCCAGTTACCTAGGTTCTGTACACGGATCAGCTCCCGCATCAGGTTTTCACCGTCCATTTGCTGCAGGTCAGTCCCATAGTCGGTATTGGCATAGCGACGCCCAACTTCAAACGCTTCAAGCTCACGCTCGCTCATCTGCCCGGTGCGCTGCGCTTCCTTGCTGGCCGTGGCGATGAAGTATTTATTGGCTGAAGGTGTCTTTCGCGCTTCGTCTAGAGCCTGCTGGGTGGCCGGGTTGGCTTTGCTTGCCGCGATCAGGTCCAACTGCGGCTGCATGGCTGCACTCAGAATGGCCTGCAGTTGTGTCAGTAGCCCTTGATACTCCTGGCCGGTGGCCGTCTGGATCTCGCCCTTACCCGGTGTCCTACCCACGTCCGGTTTGGCCGAGTTCTTCATATAGGCCATGGCAGCATCGATCTGGTCCTGGTTGAAGGTCAGCTCCGGCGCCTTGCCCACGGCGCCTGCGCCGTCGAGCAGTGAACGCATTTCAGTGTCCCCACCTGGCATGCTGGACACGGCCGGGCACAGATCCGTGCCGCCGTATTGAGCCGCTTCGGCTTGCGTGCAGTAGGCCGCATGCACAGCGGCGCTGCGGTAGCCGCCTTGCTGAGGGTCGACCGGCAATGATGCGATGGTCTTCTGAACGGCAGCACTTCTCACACCCTGACCGCTGCCCAGGACAGAAGCACTGGCCCGGCTGCCTTTGTTGACGGTAGACACCACTCCCGAGGCCGATTCGCTGCAGATGCTGTCGGGTACGGAGTACCCAGCACGAGCCTTTTCCAAGCGCTCTGTTTGGCGTCCGAAGATGTCAGCTTCGCGCTGCGCCCGGCCGACTTCTGCAGCAATGCTGGCCTGCTTGTCGCTGGCCTGGACGATCGCCGTACCGATCTGCATGTCAGTCTTGAGAATGGCCGCCAGGGTTGAGGTGATGGTCGCCATGGCCGGCATCACCTGGGTGGTGATAGGCAGGCTCCCTGTCTCATAGACCGGCACAACCTCGGCAAAGCTGGGCTGGCTCGCCACGGCAAGCGCAACCGCCATGAACAAACGGTTCTGGATCATTTGTGAGTCCTGTTGGATGTCTTTTAGAGGTTGTAGCCGCGCTTGGTGATCAGCTCGCGGGCCAGGGTGCGGGTAACGTTGCCGGCATCAGCCTCTTGGGCCTGGCGTTGTCGCAGCTCGATGACCTTGGATGCAGAGCCTTGCGGAAATTCAGTGGCCAGGATCGAGCGCGCCGTAGTGCCACCCACTTCCTCATAGAGGATCTTGCGCAGCGCACTGTCGCTGGCCGATGAGTTCAAGGCCCACAGCTCCAGGGGACCCATGGCGTTTTTCAGGATGCGGGCCAGCGTATTACCGCCCTTGATACGGAACACGCCCAGAAATGGCACGCCGCTCCCGTCCTGCGCAGCACCCGAGCCCTGGCGCTGCAGGTTGCGGATGGTGACCAGTGGCACCTTGAAGTGCTCGGTCAGCATGGCCTCGTCTTGCGGATCGACCTCCATCATGAACAGCGAGTTGGCCGACTGCAGAATAGCCTTGGGAAAGTCGCGCACGTACTGGGATGACAACACGGTGCGCACGCCGAACTTGCGCTGCTCCCGGTCCTGGGTTTCCAGCATGGGAAAGATGAAATTCACCTTGGCCACGTTGTGCAGTTCGTCGTACACCTTGGTTTTGACCTCCTGGTCCAACTGCTCCAGGCGCTCGTTGTGAAGATCGTGGTAGAGCGGTAGAACCGCCTCCAGCAGTTCGTCACGGTATTGCGGCAGTACGAAATGTCCGCCGGCGACTTCGCCGGCAAAAAGGAACATCAATCCGGTTTTCAGATGCCCTGCCGCACTGCCATCGCCCATGACGTTGTTCAGGTCGATCGCAATGACCCGCGTGCGCGGGCTGATCACAAACTCGGTGCGCCCGGCCAGCATCCGGTATTCGCTACAGGCCTCAGTCATGCAGCGGCTCAGGTAGTCCAGCAGCTTTTCATTGCTGCCATCGCGCTGCACTGTCGCAAAAGCCGTTTTGATGTTCTCGTGGTTCAAACACGTGGTCATGTCAGCCAATTCCGGTACCGCCTGGAACTGGGCTTGCTGCGCTTCACTGACGTAGCCAGCTTCGAACAGCAGATCGCGCACTTCATACCAGGTCGCCGTGCTCCACCAATGAGGCGAATGACGCTCAATCAGCCCACTGGCCAGCAACGCCTTGTCAGCCGCCGGCAACAAGCCCTGAACGTAGCCACGTGGGCTGGTTTCGGCATTGGTGGTGTAGGCCAGGTCGATCACACGCTTGAAGATCTGTGCCGTGTCTTTTGCATTAGGCGGCTCGCCGGTCGACGGATCGATGCACATGGCCGTCAGCATGTTCGATATCCAGTTGCGCTCCGGACTGATGGGATACTGCGCGCCCAGCTGGATATCGAAGAGGTTGCGGCAGTGCTTTGGGCTGTTCTGCAGCACGATCCCGATCACTTCATCCTTGCGTTCTTCCGGCAACCCGTCGCGCAACAGCATGATCTGCCCCTGCATCGAGAAGCCTTTGTCGACACCTGCGAAAAACGGCAAATTCTGCTGGGCACTGGTGATCTGCGTGTTGCCCAGCCGGTTGAGCAGTACCGATTTGCCCAGACCTGGTGAGCCGCAGATGACATTGGTCAGTTTGTTCTGCTTGCTGGTTGCCAAGCCTACCGGGTAGAGCTTGCCGTCCAGGGTCGGAAACAACGCATTGCCGTCTTCCTCCCACGCCGAGGCCGGTCGGGTTAGCGGCAGCAGGTGCAAGGCCTCTGAAAGCGGCGGATACAGCGGATGCACGCCACTGCCTTTGCTGGAAGCCAGTAGAGTCGCTGCCCAGGCCCGTACCGGGTCACCGAAGGTCAGCGTTACCCCACAGATGCCCCACGCCTCGAACGCCTGCTTGAGTAGGGTCAGGTTGCGGGTGACTGCCTCCGGACTGCGGCCCCACGTCGACGCCATGATGGTCATGACGCACACCGGCTCTTCTTGCTCGATGTAGCTCAGGGTTTCGATCGAGGCCCAGATGGGTTTGAGCGCCGGCACAAATGCCATGACATCGAGCAGACCTTTCTTGGTTCTCAGCGCTGCCATGCCGCCGGGCATCAGATCCATGCGCACCCGCCATGGCACTTCTCGCGGCACCAGGGCCTTGAGCTTGGCAAAGCTTTCCGGGGACTGCGGGGCCAGCTCGACCGACAAGGAGCCGTGCCACAACCCATTGACGCAGATCTTGTTGCCTCGGGTTTCGATGTCCTGGTTCATCAGCTGAAATTTGAGCCACGGGGCCAGAAACGGCGTGTGGTCCTCTTCATTGCGGATGCCATGCGGGGTGATTGGATCGTCGGGCAGCAGCGGCTGCCACAGCGGCGATGTGCCCAGTCGGTCGACCTGCTCACGCAGTGCGCGGCCCGCCGCATGAATGTCCATGCGCTCAAGCATCACGCCCTGGCCGTTATCACCCATGGCACGTTCCACCACGTCCAGAAAGCTGTCGTGCCGGATCTTGAGGCCGGTCAGCTCGGCCAGCACCGGGTTTTGTCCGAAGCGCGCTTGCGGGCTCTGCTCGATCAGCGCACTCAGGCGCTTGTTCTCATCAACCAGCTCGTGCGAGGACAGCGACTGGCGACCGGTGTAACACACCAGGTAGCAGCGCTCGCGCGAAACCCACGGGGCAAGCTTTTCCTGCGTTTCGTCCAGTATCTGCGCCATGTCTATCTTGGTACGGGCGATCGAGCGGTATTGCGGGGCCAG
Source organism: Pseudomonas coleopterorum (assembly GCF_900105555.1). Classification (NCBI taxonomy): domain Bacteria; kingdom Pseudomonadati; phylum Pseudomonadota; class Gammaproteobacteria; order Pseudomonadales; family Pseudomonadaceae; genus Pseudomonas; species Pseudomonas coleopterorum. Next base: position 16,307 of record NZ_FNTZ01000002.1, on the reverse strand, counting down.
ACGCGCGGCCACCTCGGCTCCCCCGCCTTCGGGTTCTGAATCAAACACCAGGCTGATCTTGTGCCCATGACGACGGTAGGAGGCCGTCAGGTTCTGGGTCATGCGCGACAGACGCCCTGCCCATGAATAAGGTGCTTCTATTGCAGCGCTTTCGTCGGTATCGCAGAAACTGCCGGCCACGGCGTACACCGTGCAGTAGTCGCCGGCATCGGTGACCGCGATATATGGGGCCTTGAGCTGCGGATGGCGTACGCGATCGTCATCGGTCAGACGGATCACTGTTTCCAGATCGCAGTAATCGGGCAAATCCCGAGAGATGGCAAAGCGTGAAACGGTGGTGATCAGGCTTTCCACCCAGCGAACCACTTTAGACATACAGATCACTCCGGATATAGGCGTCCCAATGCTGTGAAGACAAAGCCGCTTGCACGGTATTGCCCGAGGGCAGCAATAGGTTCAGGTCATCGAACATGTCAGCGGGCAGCATAAGTACGCAGCCTGAGAGTCGGGCTTGTAGCTGGCTGCGCTTGTAGGGCGGAAGGCGCTTCATGGCCTGAGCAAACTCACCAGCCCGCGCGGTGCCCCAGGCGGCCTCGACCTCGCGCGAATGGTTGTCCATCCACGTCCATACCCTCTGTCCATGAGCTTGCTGGGCTTCATCGCCGCCCAGGATGGCCAGTAGGGCACGGCGCTGCAGGTGCAGGGCATCTGTGGTGTCCAGACCCGGCAGATAGGCCAGGCGACCATGAGCCGCAGTAGGACTATCCAGATGGCCGGTCAAATAACACAGGGTGCAGACGGCGTGAGCCTCTTCCAGGCCCGCCCTGGCTCCCTGCCACAATTTGTTTGTAGTCAGTGCACAGCAATCACAGTGATCGCCTGATGCAGCTATCGGTACCGGCAGGTCAGTATCGCCGCTGATATCCAGCTCAAGAGGCGTCGACGGTGGCAATCCGGTCAGCAGATCAATGTCTACCAGAGGTTCGCTCAACAGCTGGGCTCCGCTTTCTGGTCCAGAGTGCCGCCCGACCCCTGCAGCATTTCCCTGACCTTTCTCTTCGTCGTGCATGACGATGGCGTCACTTTGCATATCCGTATCCTCAATGCCGAGCGGCGGCAGAGCCACCGCACGGCTGCTTTTGATCAGCCCACGTTGATGGGCGTCAAGCCGACCTGGCTTTGCGAGCGTTTGATGATTTCCGGTACCGCGATCAGGCAGACGCCGAAAATCAGGGCGCCGGCAATGTGCGAGACCTTGATTTGTGGGTTGTCGTTTTTGTTCTTCGCGGCGATCAAGGCGCCGATGACGAAGATCACTCCGACCATCTGGGCCAGGCTCAGAGCGCCTTTAGTGATGGTGGTACCGCCGGTGGCAGTGCTGGTCACCATGCCGGCAATGTCACTGCCATCGGCATGAGAAAGGACGGGAGAGGCCGCAGCGACGGCGACCAGGCCCTTGGCGAAGTGTTGGGTCAGCTTGTCTTTGAGCAGAGTTACGCGCACGCAGACAGACAGCAGCATGTGACGGGACATGTTCAGTTCCTTGTTTCGATTGAGTGATTGAGTAGCGAGTGATGGAGCGAATGAAGCGGGTGGAGCAAAAAGCGGTACAGCAGAGGAGCGCGTCAGCGCAAAGGATGCAGCCTGATCAGAGCAGGCCTAGAGACTTCTGCGCTGCATCAAGCAAGTAGGGGTTACAGACACACAGCACGCCGATGATGAATTTGAGCGTGCCTTTGGAGACATCCTCCCCGGCAGACAGTCCGGTATGGCCGTCCTTGAGGGATCGTTTCCAGCTCATGACGCCCTGCAGGGCAAACATCACACCCAGCATGCGTACCAGGGTCAACACCGCGTTAGCCGCATTGGCTGCCACGCCGAAGGTACCCACGTCCACATAGCTGATGGCGTCGAACGAAGCTCCCTGCCAGCCAAGCTGCCGAGCGCCTGCGCCGATGACCTGATCCAGTCCAGCCAGACCACCGCAAATCAGCAGCATGGCGATGGTTTTGCCCATGCTCTGGTTTTGCCCTGGCGCCTTGCGCATGTTGGCCTGGTGAGCCAGGTAAGTAGCCGCACCGACCACCGCGAACAAAGCGCCAAGGGTGAACATCAGGTTGACGAATGCACCCAGCAGCCCATTGGCAAAGCTGACCAGGATCTGAATAGCGTCTTTGGAGCCAGACATGACCTACCTCACTGCAAGGTGCCGGCACTGGTGTGCACCTGACGCGACGGCGCGTCAATGCCGGTCACCGTGACCGGCCCCAAGGTATCCCCGACCTGAACCGCCCAGGTCTTGTCCTGCCAGAGCACCCAGGCCATTCCGGTCTGCACTGCGCTCAAGTGCATGCTCGCAAGCGGTCCAGGGGCTGTTGTAGTGCGGGCAGGTTGTCTAGCCACAGCCCTGACCACAGGCCTTGCTTGCGTCGCTGCGGCCGGAGCAGATGACAGCGCAAGCTTGGCTTGCAGCTCCTGGATCTGCTGCTGCAGCACGTTTTGATTCTCGATGACTGTTTTTAACGAAGCGGTCAGCTTGGTGATGGCCTCGCGGTTGCCCTCGCTGTAGGTGCGCACACCTGCAACCATGGCCGCGACCTGATCCTGCATCTGTGAAAGATCAGCACCTTGAAACGCTGGTAACGGCGCGCTGGATTGCGTCGGGCTATCAAAGCTCATCGAGCTGGGCTCTGCAGTTGACTGCAACTGCTGGTTGCCGAAGGCCAACTGGTTGGGGCTCGACTGAGATTCAGGCGCAAAGAAGTACCATCCGGCAACCATGAATACCACGGCATACAATGCCAGCCACGGAATGGACTGGCCCGCTACGATCGGACGCTTGAGCCAGTGCTGATCGGTGTTGGCAGGCGGTGTGTGCGCCGGTGGCGGTATGGGAGCCGCCTGGGGAGAGAATTCACTCATCAATTAAGCTCCTGTCGCTGTTGTTGGGCCTGGATTTGCTGACGTGCAGCCGCGTTCCATTGATCATCGGTTCGGGGTTGCTGAACTGATTGGCTAGCTGAACGTACCGGCACAGCGGCTTTCACCGTGTCACCACCTTGACCAGGTGCGATGGCATCACCTGAATACACCCCACGCATGAACTGAATCGCGACTACCTGGCCTTTTGTGACGGTGACTTGAGTTGCCGGCACGCGCTGGGCGTCTTCAGTCAGTACCTTCGCAGCCTGGCCTGCTGCACCTCCGGCCATCGCGCCTATCACGGCTGCACCGTCTGGCAGGCCGGGACGCACCACCTGACTGTTGAAACCGTTGCTGACCAGCTGAGTATTGGCTTGCGAGTACATCTCACCAATGCCACCGATACCGCCCAGCAGGGCCGGCAGCACGATGCGCGACATGTAGCGATGGTTCACATCGGTGGCAACGTTGGCCAGCAGGCTGTCTTCCTGCAGGGCGTAGGCATCGACGTTGTAGTTGATGCCCTTGTAGGCCATTTCAGTGAAGTGAATCACCACGCCTTCGCCGGTCAGCTTGGCGCCGTCGGAGGCCTTGAGTACGGCCCCTGCATAGGTGCCCGTGGCGATCTTGCCAAGCACCGGCGTCGTGCTGTTGTCCGAGTCCACGCCGATGTCGATGTAGCCAGGCCCTCGCCAGTACGGCGGGATGACCTCGATCGGCACCACCGGCGCCGAGCCTGACCTTGAACCAGATGTAGCACCGTTGGTGGACACCGTGCGCACGCCACCGCCCAGACTCTGGCTCCACTGTTGATAGTTGCCATCAACCGCACCTGCGCCGCCCTGACCAGCTCCGGAACCTTCACTGCCCAGCACCCGTGCTGTTTGTAGGCCCGTGATGCGCGGCTCTATTCCTTGAGGGTTGAGCCGGGCCAGGAACTTGTCCAGTGCCTGATTGCGGCGATCATTCTGGTTGTTGTCGTTGCCATTGCCGCCGGCGTTGTCAGACTGCTCACCTTGACGCGACTCATTGCCGGCAGTGGGGTTGTCCGGCGTTTTTTTGGTGGCCGCCGGCACGATGGGCTGCTGCTCAAGCTGGAGGCTTGCAATGTACGTCTTGTTTTCCGCCTGGGCCTGCATTGCGCCTTTTCGGTTCGACTCATCCAGCTGCTCGCGATAAGCCGCGGTTTCACTGATCTTGCCTGGAACGGCACCGCTAACCCGATCCAGGTTGACCTGGGAGACTTGCTCAGGCGGCTTATTCAGCCAGGATATCAAGGCATAGCCTGCGGCAAGGATGCCCCCTATCACTAACAAAATGGACGCCCAAGTTACCTTTTGAACCCGTCCTGCATCCTGTTCACTTGCCATATCTACTCCAGTGCCACAGTGAGGGCCGAGGTACGTCCGAGCACCGAAAACGACACATACGGCGTCACCGGCAGCTTCCACAGGTGTGTGCCATCGGCTGATGAAAGCGTGGCCTCGAACTCGTCGCGAATGTCTGCGCGCGAGCGGATGTACAGGTCATCGCCCATTTGCCAGACCGTGGTGTCGGGCACATCACCGCTGGTTTTCAACCGACGCGCCTCCTTGGGCGGTATGCCGTCAAGAAACGCCTGCAGCGTGCTGTCGTGCAGCCCGATACGGCTTTCAGGTGCCGCATTTGCCACAGCGTTAGGCCCACGGCGGGGAATGCGCAGATCCAGACGGCTATCCACTGCCCAGGTCTTGGCCGGCGTATCGGATTCGCCACTGCTGACCGTAAGAATGATCGGCACGGCCAGTCCTTCCAGGTACACGGTCACGTTGCCGCTCTGGTACGGCTTGTTGGCATACACCACCAGCACTGGACTGTTGGGCAACCAGTAGGAAGTGAAGCCGTTGGGGTTGCCGGTAATAGGCGGTGCGCCCAGTTTCCAGGGCGCGCCTGTGCTGTCGATGAAAGAGATTGAGCTGGGGTAGTTCACAGCGGTGCGGATCAACGGCAGGCTCGCACCTGGTGCGAGGTCGACCGTCAGCGCGCTGATCTTGGGCACCACAGCCATCTGCGGCGCGCTGATCGCCTGTTCTACCTCGTTCTTTCTGTCCAGCAACTGCCGAACCTCACCCGGAGACAGCGGCGTTTCGCTTTCCACCGCCCGGTTGTACAACTCCGATTGCGGCGGCGGCAGCGGATCATTGCCTGATGGGGCCTTGCCCTTGCCCGCAGTGGATTGCCATTCGTTGGAAGGCGCACTGGCAGGGGTTTGGGCTGTATCCGGCTCTGCCGCCCAGGCATAACTGCCCGTCACGAGCCAGACGGCCAGTGCCATTGAGATTTTCATAGGGGTTTCCTTGCAAGATGAGCCGACGCAGTAATCAACCCTGCGCGGCTTGGCATTTCATTGAAGTGACTGCAAAGCGGATAGAGGCCTGAGGCAAGCGGCTACGGTTCAGGTCCGTACATGCCGCCTTTGGCAATCCGGCTAAGAAACCGACGACACAACGCAACGGTGGGTTCTTCACCCAGACACCCTTCAACGCCGTAGGGATTGTCCACCCAGACAATGCCGTCGTCGGAGTCGTAGTGCAGGAAGTGCCCATCAATACGCTCGCCTTTACCTGCGTACAGCTCAGCCGACAGATGTTCAGGCGTCGGCAGATCCAGTGCTTCCCAGTCGTTGCGCTCGATACAGGCCTTCGCATGCCGCTCTTTGTCACGTTGTCTTTGCAGCTGCGCTGCCTCCTTCCGCTCCTCCTCCACTACCAGCGCTTCATCGTGATAGGCCTGTTCATAAAGCGTCGCCAGTCGTGGCACATCGATCAGCAATGGCGGACATTTGGCTCCGTACGGGAGGTCACCATGCGCCTGCTTCACAGCCAGTCGCTCAACCCGCCAATACGCCTCATGCGCAGCCAGGCCCGCCAGGTGGTGAAGACCTAGAGAGCCACAGCTGCGCACCTGCATCCACAACAAGCGGGCCTGCAGAGCCTCTTCAAAGGCCGGGTTCATGAGCGTCACTTTCGATGGCCACCGGCAAGGATCGCCATATCCAGTCGCAGCGACGCGACAACAGGTCATGCAATTTCTCGGCGTCGTTGGCAGCGTCCACACTGTCGCGGTTCAGCGCTGCCCTCAAGGCATCGCGCAGCCAATAGCTGCTGGCCGGACACTCCAACGCGGCGCGGATTTCGTCGTCCACGGTCATGGTCACTACTCCTTAATTGGCGCCGCTGGTAATGAGCTGTACGACCTCAAGGCCCTTGCTCTTTACCTGGACATCCGCGCGCTGTATGCGCTGGGTAAAGATGAAACGCTGCGCAGGACTGCCGGTTACCTGGCCATCGAGCTTCAACGTCACCGGGTACTGGTATTCCCAGGCGTAGACATCACCCTGCAGCCCCTTGGCCCGGATGCGACCCGGACCCACGTCCACGGATAGGTTCATCCGCTGACCCTTGACCGAAGCCAGGATGTTGGAGCTGTTCAGCGCAGTGAAGTAGCCCGAGTAACCCACGTCGTCGTAATCGTCTTTGACGTTGTTGATCTGGTCCTGGTAGTGAATGAAGTCCAGCGTGAAGCTTCGACGGATCGTGTCAGCGCCGAAAGCTGATACGTCACTGTCGCTGAACGCTGGCTCGTTTTTTGGCTTGATCGGCACTACGCGGCCGTTTTCCGTAGTGAAGTACTTCACCGGCGGATGAGCCACTTGCCAGGCCAGCATGCCGATCACGACGATCGCCAGAACCAGTGCGCTGCCCACCCAGATCAGCGCGGTCAGGCAGCGATGCGCAAACGCTACCCCCAGCTCGCGTTGCCGCTGGGCATTTTGGGCATGCACGAACGCCTGCTCATGAGCCGTAGTCGCCTGTAGCGCGCTTTGCTCTGGCACCACCATGGTGTCATTGGTTGTCTGCATCATCGTGCCCTCATAGTTTCTTCCAAGGATCGATACTCGTCGGCAGCTGATCGTTGATTTCTTTCACTACCACCTTGCAGATCTCCTCCGCCACCTGATCTAGAACGTCCTGCAGGCTGGGAAATGACGGCAGCATGACGCGGGTTTTTCGGATGCGTGACAGGCAGCTTTGCAGCCGTTCGGAGATGATGCGTTCGCGCTCGGCCCAAGCTTCGTCGGCCTGGCGGGCCTGGTCATACCCCGCCTTGCTGCCTGCCTGGGCAGCTTCGCCCGAGCGACACACGGCCGCGTCGCTGATAACCGGCAGGCAGCACAAGACCATCAGCAGTGCCGAGCACATGCTTTTCTTGATCATGGTTTATCTCTTGTGATTAACGGTTCAAGACTGGCGCGGCGCGCTGGGCTGCGCCGTGGGTGCCGCTGCCGGTGACGACTTTGGGAGGGTGTTGGTGTCCTTCCAGCGTTGGTCGAAGCCAAGCCTGTCGTGCAATGCCGGCGGTACCTCGGCCGGAAAATCCAGCTTGCCCACACGCACCGCCGGATCGCCTTCAAGCTTGAAGGCGATATGCTCACGCGCTACCGGCTCGCCACCGGAACGGTTGATGCCGTTACCGACACCGATCGGCACCAGGCCCTGGTCAGTGATCTGGTTGATGACCATCGGCGGGGCTTCGGGATGACCGGGCAGGCTCACCAGCACATGCTGGTACTTATCACCTTGTCGCACCACGCCCTGCAGGTACGGCCCATCGCCACGAAACAGCGCCATGTCCAGCTGGCCGTTGGGCGACCAGCTGCTCATCAACGGTTTCCCCACGTTCTCGCTGTCTACCGGAGGACGCGGCGCCGATAACGGGTCACCTGCTTTTGCACTGCCTTGCCCATTGGGCGTCATCCAGAACAAGCCTTCTGCCGGCCGAGGCGGTGCGTCGATAGGCACGTTCAGCTGCGCGACGATTGAGTTCTGGATCATGGCAAAGCGGGCAGCGTCATAAGCGACCATCTTCACGCCCTGATCATCGCCAGTGCGCACCGTTGGACCATTGAGCAGTGTCATTGACCACTGATTGCGGTGAGTCTTGCGTTCTTCGAAGCGCACCACCACGCCATTTTCCTTGACCGGAGCCCTCACTGTGACAGGCATTTCGCCCAGATACTGCAGGGTCGCCATGCGACCTGGCTCGATGCGCGTCTCACGCAGCAATCCAGCCAACTCCATGCCCCAGAACGTCTGTATGCCCGTTTTGGTCCGCAGCTTGACGTGCACGCTTTCGCTATTGTTCGGATCGAAGCGAAACGGTGCGTTGCCGCAGCTGAGGACTTTGCCAGTAACACCTTCGGCTGCAGACGCAGAGAGCTGGTGGATGGCTGGATCAATCCCGGCGCTAACGGTGCGCTGATGCTCCTGGGCAACAGGTTTAGGCTCTTGCGATGGCTGTTCAGCACCTAACAGCGGTGCGTCATCCAACGGCCCGGACTGCGCCGGTATGGGCGCAGACTGAACTGGGACATGAGCATCCAGCGCAGCGTAGGCCGTACTGACAGGCTGCGGTGTCGCCTGTTGCTCTGGTGCGCTCGGGCTCAGCGGGGCTGTCGCCCCTGTTGCCGCAACATTCATTACAGGCGCTGCAGGTGGAGCAGGTGGAGCAGGTGGAGCAGGTGGAGCAGGATCAAACGGTGCCGGCGTATCGCCGTGGATGGCATCGGCCTTGACCACGGGTAGGTTCAAGGTCTTTCGAGCCTGATCGAGCATCAGCTGCTGGGCCGGATTCTTCATCGAGACATTGACCTGGTTTTGGGCAATCAGCTCGATCGCTTTGGCCTTGAAGGCATCACTGCCGGTCAGCTCAATCTGGCCTCGGTAGAATCGCGCCGCTGTCAGCAGCGCTGCCACGATCTTTTCATCACTCTGCCCGGCGCCGGGTACCATCTCCAGACGCGAGCCTCGATCAACAAACGCCGGCTCGTTATCCAGCTTGTACATCACCGAGTTGTCGTTTTGCGCTTCGGTTGTGATGCGGGTCAGCAAGCTGTCCTTGTCGATCTGGCTGGGTTGCAGCGGTGGTTCGTCCTTGCCGATCCGTGGACCAACATCAATAAAATCCACGAGGGCTTCTGTAGCAGGGGGCTTATCGATAACAGGCCGACGCGGCATGAGAGCAACCAGATCCTCAGCTACTGCCTTAGGAGCCTCAGGTTCGGCAGCAGAGGGGTCGCCGGCTTTGACAGACGGTGCCAGTGGAGACGCCTCAATCGGGTCGTCGTGCTGGTTCAGCGTACTTTCCATCGGAGTTTCAGGCTCGCGATCCACTGGAATAGAGGTGACACTCTTTACCACGAACTCAGGCGGATCGGGCAAATCGGCATATGGCTTTCGCTTTCGCTGGTTGCCCATGGCTTCGCCACGAGCCTTGCTCCACTCGATGACTTCAGCGTCGTGCTTGGTCCGCAGATCTGCCAGCTTCGCAGGATCGTCAACGGCCAGATCCTCGGCCTGCTTTTGCTCATTGCTCAAGTAGCCCCGGCGATCGGAGTCAGCGTGCAGGTTGGTGGCATCAGCTGGGCCCGCATCGTTTCGAGGATCCAAGGGGGCAGTCTCAGTCACTGGCTGCTCTGCCGCTGGAACAACAGGCTCCGGCAGTGGATTGGCCATGGCTTCGGCCCGAGCGTTGCTCCATTCAACGACTTGCGCATCATGCTGGATGCGCAGATCTGCCAGTTTCGCAGGGTCATTAGCGGCCAGATCTTCAGCCTGTTTTTGCTCATTGCTCAAGTAGCCTCGGCGTTCCAGTTCTGCCTGCTGCAGGTCGTAGGCTGCGATCTGTGCCGCTTCGCTTTGCAGGTCCACCGATGGCATGTCATCTGGATTGGCTTGGAGGTCAAGGTCGGGTTGTTCTTGCACAGCGGTCACCTCGGCGGGGTGCATGAATAGTGGAGCGGTCTGGTCGCGCACAGCATCCAGGCCACGTGATTGGTGAAGGTCGTTGAAGTCGGTGAAGCCTTGGGCGATTTCGCTTTCGTTGAAAGCGGGGTAAAGCACCCTGCCACCGACCAGCTCTGCAGCCTCCGTGGCCATGATCAAACCCTTGTTCTCGGCTTTGGCGTGGTCGAAGTCGGCCAGGAATACATGAGAGGTGTCGGGAAACTGCTGGTGAAGGATCTGGGCGACCACCACCATGTTGCCGGCGTCGATAGTCATGACAACCGGGCGGTCAGTGGCCAAGTTCAGGCTGCGCGCTGTGGCATAGCCTTCGGCGTAGAGGATCGGCTGGCCAGGCTCCAACGTCCCACCGACTACCAGGTAATTCCCCTGCTTCGGCGCATCCTTGAACAACAGCTTGTCTCCCGTTTCCGGGATGTATTGCAGGGTCTTGAAGGTTCCTTGGGCAGAAAAAAACGGCACCACCAGGGCGCCGTTTCGTGTTTGACGAATCTCGGGCGTCGGGGGGATCCCCTTTCGCACCAGGTAAGGATGCGAGGGGTCGGCAGCGGGTAATTGGTCGTAAAGCGTTTTCGCTTCTAGCGTCTTTTCTGCATGCAACGCTGCGCGTTCGCGAAGAACATCCTCCCGAGATTGCTTGGCCGCAGCCCGGATGTGCAAGCGGGCTACCGGGTCGGCTTCGCCTCCTGTCGCTACCCAGTTGGATACGTCCTTCGAAGATTGAGCCTGGTGGTAATTGATAAACCAACCCGCTGGCTTTCGATCCAGATAGCCGCAGTAAACACCGCTGGTCTTGCTGCCCTTGTCGTCAATGGTGGGCACCCGCTGACGAACACCATTCATCACGGGCATTCCTTTGATGACCAGCCCTGCCTGAGTCAACGCGTCCAGGAACTGAGCTTCAGGATCACCGCCTCCTGCCCGCATGCTGCGATCGGGCAACCATTCCTGGATGCGATTGAGGTCGCAGCCAGGCCGGGCGTACCAAAGCTTTTCTTCTTTGTCCCAGCCAACAGCCGAACGACCATTGCTCAGTTGTCCGGCTGCAGCGCGCATTTTTTCGCGATCGTCAGGCTGCACGGCGAGCCACACCGGGTATTCGGAAGTTTTCATGGGGGAGTCCTGCTTGAACTGGGCAGAATCGGATTCGGGAAAGATTTGCTGCGATCGGGTACGGTCGTGCAGCCCCTCGGCCACCATGGTGGTGAGGTTGATCAGATCTTCGAAGGTCAAAGGCCGCCGGCGATCAATGCAGGCTTGCTGCAGCGCTTGAGCGCCAGGTGATGCAAGGGTGCGAACGTGGGGCTCGATGTCTTCGCAGGAGAAGGCGTAAACCTCCTCGGCTTTGCGCAGCTCGCTGATACCTGGATAGACACGATCTACAATGGCCCATGTGTCTCGCAGGCCCGGTTGATCGCGGGCCTCAACGATCGCTTCTAGGAGCGCTCGTTTTTCTTCTGGATGGAACGTATTAATTCCAAAGTGGCCAAGTATTTCGTGCCTAACAACTCGTCTAAAGTGTGCCTCGTCGCGAAATCCGGAAGTGGCGAAAAGGGCTCGTTGTCGTCCTGGATGAAATGAACCGAGGATGGTTCCTGCGGCTTCTCGGGTGGCTTGTGGTCCATATAATTCCTCCTGCGTCTCTCTGATTTTAAAGCCGATTTTGGCGGCGACCGGGTAGGTCGCGCAAAACTCGATTACGAGTGCTTTAGCCTGTTCAATGGATAGTGCCATTTTCTAGCCCCCCTCGGTGAAACGTCGGTACCACCAGGGCCGGCCGGACAGCTTGTTGCCGCGCACCAGGTACACCAGTCGCGCAATCAGCACTTTGTACGTCCACCCGAAATGCGAGAGCAGGCGAAACCCTGCAATAAGTCCGCTCACCACATAAATCGTCGTGAACGATGGAAAGCGAAACCAGGCTAGGTAGAGCAGGAACAGTGGTGCGGGAATGCCATACAGATTGAGCAGGCGCGAAGCATTGCGCCAGAAACCCGACGGTCGATCCGACTTTTCAACAGTCATTTGTTGCTCCCATAGCAACGCAGATCAAGGCCTTTCTCAGCGCATACCGCCGCCAATGAGTCCGTGAGTCTGAAGGTGCAAGAGGTAGGGGAAGGGGTGTGGCAATGAGAGGCTAAGAGGCCCATTCCGGGAATTGCGCTGACAACGCGCGATCACCCTGCCGGATCAGTTGCCGGACAGCATTTTCAATCTCGCAACGAACCAGGCCGGAGGCACAGTGATACAGCGCCAAGACCTCTTCCATTGTGATGGTGGTGATCAACTCAACGATATCCTGGAAGGCCTTTCGGTCCTCTTCAGGCAGGTCTCTATACGTTTCACACATAGACATTCCTCCATGAATCACCGTGTCTAAATTAGTTAGCCAGAGGCCTGGCTAGTAACCCGCCTGGTAGGCTTGCCCCTTGTCCCATCGCGACTGCCAGTGCTGGGTGTATACCTTGGCCACATCCGGAACATCCCACAGCACCAGGGCGTTCTCGCTATTCGAATGCGCAGCGGCCGACGAGTAGTTGAACGATCCGGTTTCAACGTTTCGGCCATCGGTGATGATCACCTTGTCGTGCTGGATCTTGTAGGCCGCGTTGGTCCGCACCGCGATGCCGGCATGGGCTATCAGGTTCATCGCCGCCTGGCTGCTCTTGCCTTCGTTGCCCCGCGCATCGAGCACGACCTGCACATCCACACCGCGCCGTTTGGCCGCAATTAGCGCCTTGACCACGCTTGGCGAGGTGAAGCTGTATCCCATCAGCAGCACCTGGTGTTCTGCCTTCTGGATCACATTGACCACCAGTGTCTCTGCACTGCCTTCAGGGGAGAAACCAACTTCAACCTGCGCAGCCTGCACAGCGCTGGCAATTAGAAATAGCACCCCAATGGGCGCCGGAATGAGAAAACGACGGGTGGCTCGAATCATGCCGCTACTCCTTGTTCAAACGCGCGTTGTTGATTAGCGGTCATGGCCATGCGCAGCTCTGCCTGCTCGATGATGTCTTGCTGAAACAGTCGCCAGGCCTGGTCGGCAATGCGCCGCTGCTCCAGGCGAATAATGCTGTCGATGTGCTGCCCCCACTGGGTGTAACTCAGCTCTGCCAGCTTGGTGCGCAGCGGGTCGTCGAAGACGATGTATTCGCGCACGGCCTTACGCTTTCCATCGGTGGTGCGCAGCAGTTTTTGCACCACGATGTACTGCAGCACGCCCAGCAGGTCGCGGGCCGTGGCCTCGCGCATTTCTGCCGGCACCATGGTCAGGCAACGCGGTATGGCCTCACCGGGTGAGTGGATGTGCATCGTGGTCAGATTGAAGTGACCCAGCTGGCCGGCCAGAACGCCTGCCTGAAAGGTTTCCAGGTCGCGCATCTCACCGATGCCAATGATCGACGGCGCTCGTCGAAGGTCCGCGCGAATCGCCTCTGCATACGTTTCAACATCGCGCCTGATCTGCAACTGCGTGGGCTGCAGGATGTCCTCGGAGCGACCCAGCACAAACTCGATGGGATCCTCGATCGTGGTGATCTTGCGGTCGGGATCCGTTGTCTGGCAGTACCGATAGGCTGCTGCGGCCAGGGTGCTTTTCCCCGATCCCGTGATACCACCCAGGATGCCCAAGCCATTGGGAGGCAAGAGCGCTTCGAACAGATCGGCCTCGATCCCCATCTGCGTGATATCAGGGATATCGGTGGGGATGATTCGCATGGTCACGGCGATGGTGGTGTCGAGTCGGCCTGCCGTGGCCTGCACGAAGTTGCAGCGAAAGCGCAACCGCTCGCCGCGCTCCAGTCCGTAGCGGTTGTGCATGTCACCGTCCAGCTGCAAGGGCCGGTCCACCGGACGGCCGCCTTTGACCATTGACCGGACCTCGGGACTGAAGATGTCATCGATCATCTTGCCCAAGGTATCGTCCGCCAGGACGAAGGCGCTGGCCCGACGTTTACGGCCATACTGATCAACCACCAGGTTGTTGCCACCCTGGATGTGGATGTCGCTGACGTTTTGCCGAGCACACCACACGAAGAACTCTCGCATCGACAGGTCGTTGACGCCGTGGCCGAAGTCGAAGGGGCTGAATTGGATTGCATCTATCATGGCTTTTCCTTCCGGATCACCGGCTGCCATTGAGTCTTATCAGGCACAAAACCTGCGTTTTCCTTGATCGTCCGTACCCGATCGCCCGTCATCAGCTTCTGCCGATCGCCTGTGACCGTCTGTTGCTGATCGGTCACCACAGGCCGGGTGATGAAGCCTTGCCGCAGCAGTTGGGAGTACAGCAACATGCCCCGGTAATCGCGGGTCAATCGGTTGAAGTTGGCTTCCAGGGTGTGATCCGCACTGATGCGCCCTTCCTCCCAGCCTTTTTTGATCGCGGTCTGCCACAACGCCTTCTGCACGCTGTTCTCCGGCATGACCGCTGATTCAGGTCCATCCGTGGCAGTGGTTGAAAGGCCTGCCAGCAGCCACGTCCGCCAGGACGGCGGATTGCTGACAAACCGCTCCGGCGCGATGATTTCGTAGACATGATTGGACGTGCGGATCTGGCCGGGGGTGATGTGGGCCACGTCCAGCGCCTCATCGATCACCGGCGGCAACCAGCCCTGCTTGCTGATCAGTGTCTTGAAGTCGTAGATGACTTCCAGTCGGCCAAAGCGCACGTCCAGGACTTGGCGAATCTCCCACGAGCGTTGAGCCTTGCCACCGCGAAAGCCGATGGTGCGGCCCGCTTCTTCGAGTAACTGGCGACGTGTGTCGGAAACCTGTGAAGGATCAGGTTTGGTCGCATTGAGGTAGCGGTCCATGGCAGGCGGCGCATCAGACGGGGTGGCTGTCTGGGTTTGAGCACATCCTGCCAGGCCCTGCACGCAGATAAGGGCCAGCAGCATTCTTTTCATGGACGACCTCGGGTTTGCTCCGGGGGCTGCGCCTGCATGAACGCCAAGGTCAGCTGACTGGGCAGCTGATGCAGCGTGGCCCGCCAGGCGGTCTGCATCTGGATCATGTGCAGCAGGTTCTGATAGGTCACACCTTGAACATGGATATTGACCGGCAGCGGCAGGCGTACGCCGGTCCAGTTGAAGCGTGCCCCGCGCTGCCTGGCAACGTGCGACAGCAGCTCCACGGCGTCACCAGACCAGTTGACTGACACCACGTCGGTGTTGGCCAGAATGGCATCGGCCGGCAGCGGCGATACGGTGTTGAGCGCACCTTCCTGCCACAGCACCTGTTGCTGGGCAACCAGGCGCACAAGAGCGGGATCAGGTGCGGCAGTTACCGCGGGCTTTTGCTGAAACGCCTGACAGCCGGCCAGCAGCAAGGCCACCGCAGGAGCAGTGAATAGAAGATGCTTCATGGAAAGTCTCCCTACACCCCTGCGCGGGATGCAGTCATTAACGAATGGCGAGGTGAGCAGGCGGTGCGCGACGCGCCTTGAGGCGGTCGTAGATGTTTCGAATCAATTGGGCGTACAGCAGCCGCCTGGCTTCCTGCTTGGCCGAGGGATGAAACCCTGCGTTGTAGGAGCCCAGGCATCGCCAGGTGTTGCCGCAAACCCGCAGATGGCGGGCCAATACCCAGGCGCCGGCCTGAACGTTGAAACAGGCATCCTTGAGCAGATCATCGGGTTGCCGAATCAGCCCCATCTGGACCAGCTTGTTGGCATTGGCGGTGTTGATCTGCATGACACCGTAGTCGGTGCTGCGCAGCTTGCCGCTGTCATCGTAATTGCGGTTTATAGCGTTCTGCCTGAGGCCGCTTTCCTGAATGGCGATCGCTTCAAGCAGCAAGGGATCCACCGCTTGACGCTGCCCGGCGGCTTGGAAGCAGTAGGCAAAACCATGAACGGGCAGGGCCAGAAGCAGACAGAGCCACAATCGCCTCATTTGACGCCTCCTTGCAGGTTGGCCGGCAAGCGCTGCGCTTGATTCAGCACAAAGCCCACATAGCCGTTCTTGAAGCCCGAACGAAAGTTGCCCGTGTTGTAAGCCGACAATGCAGCCAGCAATGCGCTTTGCGGGTCGCTGAACTGTCCGGATGCCCTGACGTAATTGCGTGTCAGCACAACGCCGCCGGCATAGACATTGGTGCAGGGATCGAACGTCTGTTCGACCGTGAGCCCCAGGCCCACCATCGTTTTGGAGTTGATCTGCATCAATCCCATGTCGATGCTTGCCCCGGCCGCGATCAGGCGGCGGGCCTCACTGACCGCTGCCTGGTAACTATCAGCCTTCTTGAACCGATGCTTGCCATTCACGCCGATCGCCCAGGCATTGCCGCCCGACTCGTGCTGCATGACGGCCATCATCGTGTTGCTGGAAACAAAGGGAGCACACACCAGGACCAGCGTGAGCAGGTCCATTACTGTGAGTCCGGCACGACCAGAAAGCGGTCGTTGGCCATGTCTGTCAGCTTGCAGAAGTCGGTCAGTTCCTCCGCCGATATCGCCTTGGAGAGCAAGTAACCTTGCCAGGCGTCGCAGCCCAGCTCGTGCAAGCTGTTCATCTGCTCATGCGTTTCCACGCCTTCAGC
>NZ_FNTZ01000001.1:4695000-4857115 GCF_900105555.1 Pseudomonas coleopterorum | reverse complement strand
CGACGCTGGTCTTGCCCGGACCATCGAGCGAGGCGTTGACCACCGAGCCCAGGTCCATGCCCTTGGGCACGCCCTGCAGGGCGATCTTGACGCGCACCGTGCCGGTCTGCGCGGACACCGCCGGAGTGACTTCGCGCACGGTGCCGGTGGTCTTGATCGCCGGGTCGTCGAGCAGGCTGACGGTGATCGGCTGTATTCCACCCGGCTGGGCGAACAGCGATTCATACACATCGAAGACCGCATCGCGGTCGCCATCGCGGGCCAGGCCGAAGATCGGCGCGGTGGCCTGCACCACCTGGCCCACCTCGGCCTGGCGCGCGGTGATCACGCCCGGGGCATCGGCCACCAGGTCGGTGTAGCTCAACTGCTCGCGAGCGTTGGCCAACTGGGCACTGGCGGCTGCCAGTGAGCTCTGCGCACCGCGCAGCGCCGCCTGGGCGGAGTCGTATTCACTCTGGCTGGTATAGCCTTTGGGCAGCAGCTTCTGCTGACGCACGAAGGCCGCCGAGGTCTGCTTCACACGGGCCTGTTCGGCGGCCACCGCAGCCTTGGCCGAGTCGACGTTGGTCTGCAGGTCCTTGGGGTCCAGGCGGGCCAGGACTTGCCGCGCGCTGACGTGGTCGCCCACATCCACCATGCGCTGGATGATCTTGCCGCCGACGCGGAATGACAACTGGGTCTGGATACGAGCTTGCACATCGCCGGTGAGATTGACGGCAGCGGCGAATTCGCCGCTCTGCACATTCTCCACGCGCACGCGTGGGTGCGTCGGCTCGATAGGCTTGTCTTCACCACAGCCGGTCAGCGCGATGAACAAGAGACCAACCCCTACAACCTTCCAACGAGGACCAGCCATGCAGGCTCCTTTGCGTGCGCTGTGATGCTAGGTGTGTATGCGACTGTGAGCGGGGTTCGAGGTTCATTTGCCGGGGAGGGCCCCGTCCGGACACAGCAAAACGCCGACACTGTACAAGCTGTCGGCGCTCAGGTGAACCGTCGTGACGCTCGGAATCAGAACGCTGGCAATACTGCGCCGCTGTACTTCTTCTCGATGAATGCCTTCACTTCCGGGCTGGTCAGCGCCTTGGCCAGCTTCTGCATGGCCGGGCTGTCCTTGTTGTCCGGACGGGCCACCAGGAAGTTCACGTAAGGCGAATCCGAACCTTCGATGACCAAGGCGTCCTTGGCCGGGTTCAGGCCCGCTTCCAGTGCGTAGTTGGTGTTGATCATGTCCAGGTCGACCTGATCCAGCACGCGCGGCAGCATGGCCGATTCCAGTTCCTTGAACTTGAGGTTCTTGGGGTTGCTGGCGATGTCCTTCGGAGTGGCCAGAGCGTTGCTCGGATCCTTCAGGGTGATCAGGCCGGCTTTCTGCAGCAGGATCAACGCACGGCCGCTGTTGCTGCCCTCGTTGGGGATGGCCACGGTCGCGCCGTCCTTGAGTTCACTCAGCGATTTGACCTTCTTGGAGTAACCGCCGAAGGGCTCGACGTGCACGCCGATCACGGTGACCAGGTTGGTGCCCTTGCCCTTGTTGAAGCTTTCCAGGTATGGCAGGGTCTGGAAGTAGTTGGCGTCCAGACGTTTCTCGTTGACCTGCACGTTGGGTTGCACGTAGTCGGTGAAGACCTTGATGTCCAGGTCAACGCCTTCCTTGGCCAGGGTCGGCTTGATCAGCTCGAGGATCTCGGCGTGGGGAACCGGTGTGGCCGCGACCACGAGTTTGTCTGCCGCGTTGGCCAGGCCGAAAGACAGGGAGGCCGCCAGAGCGGTGAACAGCAAAGCCTTCTTCATGCTAAGTCCTTGAAATTGGGTGCCGGCGGCAGCAAATGGCCAGCCTTGCGCGGACAATACCCGGAATTAATATTCCTACAAATACCTTTTAGTTCGCTGCTTATGCCTTTTTGTGCAAACGCTCTAAGTGGCGGGTCAACACTGCAGCCAAGGCAGTCGGGTCGACGTGCTCGAGCGCCTGGGTCAGTTGCCGTTCGATATGCCCCAAGGTGTCTGCTGCCGAGGGCAAACTGAGATGCTCGGGAAGGATCTCGTCACCGCTGCTCACCAGCAGGGCAAAATGGATGACGTTTTCCAGCTCGCGGGTGTTGCCGGGCCAGTCGTGTCGCTCCAGCACCTGCTGCGCCTGGGTGCTGATCAGCGGCACCGCCAGGTTCAGGCGATGGCTGTAGATGCCCAGGAAGTACTCGGCCAGGGCCAGAATATCGCCGATGCGCTCGCGCAACGGTGGCAGCGTCAGGCGGCCTTCGCCCAGATAGGCATACAGGCGCTCGTTGAATTTGCCAGCCGCCACGGCTTGGGCCAGATCGATGCTCGACGCGGCCACCAGGCGTACGTCCACCGGATTGGGCTGGGCCGCGCCAACGCGTGTGACTTCGTGGGTTTCCAGTGCCGCGAGCAGCTTGGTCTGGATGGCCAGTGGCAGGTCGGCGATCTCGTCCAGGTACAGCGTGCCGCCGTTGGCCGAGCCGAACCAGCCGGCCCGGCTGCTGGCCGTACCGCTGTGGGCGCCTGCGCTGTAGCCGAACAGTTCGGCATCGGCATAGGTCGGGCTGATCGCACCGCAGTTGACCGAAACGAACAGCCCACCGCGATCACTGGCCCGATGGATGTGCCGGGCGAGCAGCTCCTTGCCAGTCCCGCTCTCGCCATGGATCAGCACCGGCAACGCCTTGGGCGCCAACCGTTCGAGCTCCTCGCGCAAGCGCCGCGAGCGCGGGTCGACGAACACCAGTGCCTTGGCACGAATGCTCAGCGGGCTCTTGTCGGCGTCGGGAAAGGTCAGCAGCGGCTGGCCGAAGGTGTCGTGGTATGCAGTCATGGGCAAAGCTCCCACCGGCCTGAACGCAGGCGGCGTACTCGGTTTTCAGGCAATCAGGCGCGCAGCTGGGTGTGCTGGTCCATGCGACTCTGCAGGCGGTACAGGTAGGCGAAACCCTGTTCCCAGCGCTGATGCCCGGACTTGACATTGATATGTCCAGCACCCGCCAGAATGCCCGCTTCGGCCCCCCAGTCGCGGGCCAGTTGCAAGGCCCGTGGGGCGCTGGCGGCAGGGTCGTTGTCCGAGCCCACCACTTGGCTGGGGAACGGCAACAGGTGCTTGGGGATCGGTGCAAAGTTGCGCAGGGCCGGCGAGCAGGCTGGCCGCTCGACATCCGCCGGCGCCACCAGCAACGCCCCACGGACCTTGCGCAGCGAAACCAGCGACGCGTCGGCCGACCAGTGTGCAACCGTCACGCAGCCCAGGCTGTGAGCAATGAGAATCACCGGATCGGCGCTGGCATTCACGGCCCGGTCCAGCGCCGCCACCCAGTCTTCACACCGAGGCGTGAGCCAATCGTCCTGCTCGACCCGAGCGCTGTTGGGCAAGCTTCGTTGCCAGTGGCTTTGCCAATGGTCATCGGGCGAGCCCTGCCAGCCTGGCACGATCAGATAGCGGATCGACTCATTGCGCATGGGATGCGCCTCCTGCAAACGTTGCGTTGGAGGCCAGTATAGGGAAAGGAGTTATACGCGTTAAGGAATAAGAAGCTATTTGGTAATAACCAAAAGCTCCATTGATGCGGCACGTCCAACACACCGCGCCGAACCCGGACGCGGCACATGCGGTACGTCTGACACACCGCGCCCAACCCGGACGCGGCTCGTGCGATCTCCTGTAGCAGCGGCGCGAGCCGCGTTGGCGGCACATGCAGTACGTCTGACGCGCCGCCGCTACAGGCCTGACGCCTTCTGCCACACCTTGGGCTTGAAGAACAACGTCTCGCCCCGCGTCAGACCGCTCAGGCTGTCATGGTCCTTGACCACTTCCGCCTCGATCAGATCGCTCTGCCCTTCGACCTTCAACGTCACCCGCGTGGTCGCGCCCAACGGGCGGATGTCACGCACCTCGGCAGCATGGTGATCCTCCAGCTCATGGCGCGACAGCGACACTTCGTGCGGACGAAACAGCACATGCTCCTCACCGCCCAACTGCAGACGGTTGGAATCACCCAGGAAGTGATACACGAAATCGCTGGCCGGGTTCTCGTACACATCGCCCGGCGAGCCGATCTGTTCGATGACCCCCTTGTTCATCACCACGATGCGATCGGCCACTTCCATGGCCTCTTCCTGGTCATGGGTAACGAAGACCGACGTCAGGTTGATGTCCTCGTGCAAACGAGCCAACCAGCGGCGCAGCTCCTTGCGCACCTTGGCGTCGAGCGCACCGAAAGGCTCGTCGAGCAGCAACACCTTGGGCTCGACCGCCAGCGCCCGGGCCAGAGCGATACGCTGGCGCTGGCCACCGGACAACTGCTCGGGATAGCGATCGTGCAACCAGTCCAGCTGCACCATGTTCAACAGCTCATGCACCTTCTGCGCAATCACCGTTTCGGTCGGCCGCTCGCGCTTGGGCTTCATGCGCAAGCCGAAGGCCACGTTGTCGAACACCGTCATGTGCCGGAACAACGCGTAGTGCTGGAACACGAAGCCGACGTTGCGATCCCGCACATCATGGCCGGACACATCCTCGCCATGGAACACGATGTTGCCCTGATCGGGGGTTTCCAGCCCGGCGATGATGCGCAGCAGGGTGGTCTTGCCGCACCCGGACGGGCCCAGCAAAGCCACCAGCTCGCCACTCTGGATGTCCAGATTGATGGAGTCCAGGGCCTGGAAGGCATTGAAGCGCTTGCTGACGTTACGAACTTCGATCGACATTAATCATTCCTCCGCGGCGCTGTTGCGCAGGCGGTCAATACGGGACTCGCTCCACTGCTTGAGCAGCAGGATGAAGAGCGCCAGGATCAGCAACAGGCTCGCAACGGCAAAGGCGGCGACGTGGTTGTATTCGTTGTAGAGGATCTCCACGTGCAACGGCAGGGTGTTGGTCACGCCACGAATGTGGCCGGACACCACCGACACGGCACCGAACTCACCCATCGCCCGCGCGGTACACAGCACCACGCCATAGATCAGCCCCCACTTGATGTTCGGCACAGTGACGTGCCAGAACATCTGCCAACCGTTCGCACCCAGCAGTCGCGCCGCCTCCTCTTCCTGCGTGCCCTGCTCCTGCATCAGCGGGATCAGCTCACGGGCCACGAACGGCACGGTGACGAAGATCGTCGCCAGCACGATGCCGGGCAAGGCGAACACGATCTGGATGTCATGGTCCTGCAGCCACGGCCCCAACAGGCCCTGGGCGCCGAACATCAGCACGTAGACCAGACCGGCGATGACCGGCGATACCGAGAACGGCAGATCGATCAGGGTGACCAGGATGCTCTTGCCGCGAAACGAATACTTGCTCACGCACCACGCCGCGCTGACGCCGAAGACCAGATTCAGCGGCACCGAGATGAGCACGGCGAACACGGTCAACTTGAGCGCCGACAACGCATCGGGCTCGAAGATGGCGGCAAAGAACGTCCCCAGGCCTTGCTTCAGGCCCTGGGATACGACGATGAGTAACGGCAACAACAGAAACACGGCGAAGATCAGCCAACCCAGGGCGATCAACACTCGCCGCGAAGTGGCGCTGCCACGTCGGGCCGCATTGGTGGAGGCAGCAATGGAAGATGCAGACATGTGCGGAGCCTCCTTCAAGGGGTTTCGATGCGCCGCTGCAACAGATTGATCAGCAGCAGCAGAATGAAGGAAACCACCAGCATCATCACGCCGATGGCCGTGGCGCCGGTGTAGTCGTATTGGTCCAGCTTGACCATGATCAACAGCGGCAGGATTTCGGTCTTCATCGGCATGTTGCCGGCAATGAAGATGACCGAGCCGTACTCACCCACGCCACGGGCGAAGGCCAGGGCGAAACCGGTCAGCCAGGCGGGCAACAGCGCCGGTGCCAGGATGAAGCGGAACACCTGCAAGGGCTTGGCACCCAGGCACGCTGCAGCTTCCTCGACCTCACGCGGAATGTCGGCCAGCACCGGTTGCACCGTGCGCACCACGAACGGCAAGGTGACGAAGGTCAACGCGAGGGTGATCCCCAGCGGGGTGTAGGCGATCTTGAAGCCCAGGTCGGCAGCGAACTGCCCGACCAGACCATTGGGCGCGTACAACGCTGTCAGGGCAATGCCTGCCACGGCCGTGGGCAGGGCGAACGGCAGGTCGATCATCGCATCGATGATCTTGCGTCCGGGGAAGGTGTAGCGCACCAGCACCCAGGCCAGCAGCGTGCCGATCACACCGTTGATGATGGCCGCGCACAACGCCGTGCCGAAACTGAGTTTCAACGCAGCAAGAACGCGGGGTGCCGTGACGATGGTCCAGAACTGTTCCCAGGTCAGCTGCGCGGCATGCACGAACATGGCGGCCAGGGGGATCAGCACAATCAGGCTGAGGTACACGACGGTGTAGCCCAGCGTCAGCCCGAAGCCGGGTATGACGGGGGAGATACGACGCGACATAGAAGTCCTTGATGAATACGGTTTACGCAATCGGGCCTCTTCGCGGGCAGAGCCCCGCTCCCACAAGGTCAACGGTGACCTGTGGGAGCGGGGCTCTGCCCGCGAAGAGGCCAGCCGCCTCAACACATGTCTATAACTTATTGAGCCTGATATATCTGGTCGAACACCCCACCGTCATTGAAGAATTTGGGCTGCGCCGTTTTCCACCCGCCAAAATCCTTATCGATAGTGACCAGATTCAACGCCGGAAATTGCTTCGCGTACTTGGCCGCCACGTCCTTGTCGCGCGGACGATAGAAGTTCTTCGCCGCGATTTCCTGGCCAGCCGGGCTGTACAGGTGCTTGAGGTAAGCCTCGGCGATTTCCTCGTTGCCTTTCTTCTTCGCGTTCTTGTCGACCACCGCCACCGGCGGCTCGGCGAGGATGGACAGCGAAGGCACGACGATGTCGAACTTGTCCGCGCCGCCATCTTCCTTCAGTGCCAGGAACGCTTCGTTTTCCCAGGCCAGCAGCACATCACCCTGGCCGTTATTGACGAAGGTAATGGTCGAACCGCGCGCACCGGTGTCGAGGATCGGCACATGCTTGAACAGCGTCTGCACGTATTCCTTGGCCTTGGCCTCATCGCCACCACCGGCCTTCAGGCCATAGGCCCAGGCGGCCAGGAAATTCCAGCGAGCACCGCCAGAGGTTTTCGGATTGGGGGTGATCACCGAGACATCGTTCTTGATCAAGTCGCCCCAGTCCTTGATGCCCTTGGGGTTGCCCTTACGCACCAAAAACACGATGGTCGAAGTGTACGGCGTGCTCGCATCCGGCAGGCGGGTCTGCCAGTTCTCCGGAAGCGATTTACCCAGCTTGCTGATTTCGTCGATGTCGCCCGCCAGCGCCAGGGTCACCACATCGGCGGGCAGACCATCGATCACCGCCCGGCCCTGCTTGCCCGAACCGCCATGGGACTGCTTGATCGACACGTTGTCGCCGGCGTGGTCTTTCTTCCAGAAGTTGACGAACTCAGCGTTGTATTCCTGATACAGCTCGCGGGTCGGATCGTAGGACACGTTGAGCAGCTCGTAGTCCTTGGCGACTGCGGAACCGGCAAATACGGCGCTGGCGAGGGCTGCCAAGGCATAACGGCGGATAGACATGGACGAAGCTCCTGGAATGGCGGGTGTTTTTCTTATGACTGATACGCAGGGCGCGTATTCAGCTGGGCTTGTTGCCCGGGTTCTGCAAACGGAATTTTTCCTTGCGCTCGATCTGCACGACCTGAGCGTTGTGAACGGTGATCTCCACCGCACCGAAACGCAGGTCGCGCAGCGCGCTCTGAATTTCTCGCAGAATGGTGGCTTCGTCCTGTCCTTCTACGCTGCGTAGCGATGCGCTCATGATCATGCTCCTGGGTGAGGGGGTGCCAAGGTGGCGTGAGCGCGATATTAGAGAGGTCCTATTATTCTTAAAAATACTGTTTAAGAATTTTCATATAACCAAACGTGTTTTTGGCCATTCACCGTGGTTGCCATGTCAGCGCACTGGCCTCCACAGGGCGACCAAACCAGTAGCCCTGGCCAAGTCCGCATCCATGTTCAAGCAGAAACCGGGCCTGGTCAGCCTGCTCGATACCCTCGGCATGCACCTGCATGCCCATGCTGCGGGCCAAGGCGATGATCGCCGTGGTGATCGCCACATCGTCCTCGTCACCCGGCAGGCCGGCAACGAAACCCTGGTCGATCTTGAGTTTGTGCACCGGCAGGCGCTTGAGCCTGAGCAGGGATGAATAACCGGTGCCGAAATCGTCGATCGCCAACTGCAGGCCCAGGCCGCGCAGGTGATGCAGTTGCTCGAGGGCGCGGTCCGGATCATCCATCACCGCACTTTCAGTGACTTCCAGTTCCAGGTGCGCAGGCGCCAGCTGCGTTTCGGCCAGGACCTTCTCGACCTGCCGGCAGAGATCATGGTGGCTGAACAGACGGCTGGAGATGTTCACCGCCACGAAATCCAGTGCCTTGCCCTCGACCTGCCACTGGCGCATCTGCCGACAGGCGGTGGCCAGCACCCAGGTGTCGATCTCGGCGATCAGACCGCTGCGCTCGGCGATGGGTATGAACTGTCCTGGCGGCACAAGCCCGCGCTCCGGATGCTGCCAGCGCACCAGCGCTTCAACCCCGACCATGGCGGTGTCGCGCAGTGCATGCACCGGCTGGTAATGCACGCACAGCTGACCATCCGCCAAAGCCTGCCGCAGTTCGGCGGTCACTTCGATGTGCTGCTGGGCGCGCGCGGTCAGCTCTTCGGTGTACAAGGCATAGCTCGAACGACCCCGCGCCTTGGCCTGGAACAGCGCCGAATCGGCATTGCGCAACAGTTGTTCGGCGCCTTGGGCATCGTCGGGAAACACGCTGATGCCCATGCTGGCGCTGATGAACAGGGTGTGGCCATCGATGACGAAAGGTGCTCGCATGCCTTCAAGTAGTGCCTGCCCCAGCGCCGTCGCCTGACCGCTGCGCAATTCGCCTTCCACCAGCACGGCGAACTCATCCCCTCCCAGGCGGGCCAGGGTTACTTCTTCGCCCAGTCCCGACTGCAGCCGCTCGACCACCGCCATCAACAACCGGTCACCCACGCCATGACCGAAGCTGTCGTTGACGTTCTGGAAGTGATCGAGGTCGATCAACAGCAAGGCGCAGCTGCGTTGCGCAAGCCTGGCCGTGTTCAACGCGTGCTCGGCACGGCGGCTGAACAGCAGGCGGTTGGGCAGCCCGGTCAATGGGTCGTGCTGTGCCAGATGGGCCAGCTCGCGCTGTGAATGCCTGATCGCGCTGATGTCGGAGAATACCGCCACGTAATGGCTCAGCATTCCCCGATCATCGCGGACGGCGCAGATGGTCTGCCACTGTGGATAGATGTCACCACTCTTGCGACGGTTCCAGATCTCGCCGCTCCACTGACCGTGCTCGGCCAGCGTGCCGAACATCTGTTCATAGAAGACCGGCGGGTGCTGCCCGGACTTGAACCTGCTCGGGTTCTGTCCCAGCACTTCGTGCTCCTCGTACCCGGTGATCGCCATGAAGGCCCGATTGACCTGCAGGATGCGCCCTGCGGTATCGGTCACCAGCACACCATCGGCGGTGCAGTCGAAGACCGCTGCCGCCAGGCGTCGGCTTTCGCGACTGGCCTGGCGTGCACGCTGCCAGGCGAAGGCAAAGGCACTGCCCAGCAGCCACACAGCGCAAGTGGCCAGGTGAAGCTCCCATCCGGCCAGCGAGGCGCCGAAAAGGCCGTTGGACAACCGATCGCACAACAGAAGCCACAACACGCAGACAATCAGGTAAATCACAACGGCGCGCGTTGTAACCCGAGATAAAACGGACATAGGGTCAATCGGCCCGCATAAAATGTGTATCAATTATAG
Source organism: Pseudomonas coleopterorum (assembly GCF_900105555.1). Taxonomy (NCBI): domain Bacteria; kingdom Pseudomonadati; phylum Pseudomonadota; class Gammaproteobacteria; order Pseudomonadales; family Pseudomonadaceae; genus Pseudomonas; species Pseudomonas coleopterorum. The sequence goes on along the minus strand of NZ_FNTZ01000001.1, from coordinate 4,847,281 downwards.
AATAGAAACATTCAGCGACTCTTCTTCAAAAGAGCGACTGGCTTTCTCTGATAGCTTGTCGATAATGCGCTGCACGCATTACCCACCCAACCGAGGGCCCTCCCGCCTATGTGGTACAACGGTTTTCTCGATCTGTCCGCCTGGCAAGTGGTGGCAGTCACGTTGTTGCTGACCCATGTCACCATTGTCGGTGTCACTGTCTATCTGCACCGCTATTCTGCCCACCGCTCCCTGGAACTCAACGCCGGGCTCAAGCACTTCTTCCGTTTCTGGCTCTGGCTCACCACTGCCCAGAACACCCGCGAGTGGACCGCTATCCACCGCAAGCACCACGCCAAATGCGAAACCGTCGACGACCCGCACAGCCCCGTCATCAAGGGCCTGGGCACCGTCATGCGCACCGGCGCCGAGCTCTATCGCAAAGAAGCTGAAAACCCCGACACCTTGCGCATCTATGGCAAGAACTGTCCCGAAGACTGGATCGAGCGCAACCTGTACTCACGCTTTCGCCTGAGCGGCGTGGCACTGATGCTGGTCATCGATCTGCTGCTGTTCGGCGCCCTGGGCCTGACGGTCTGGGCCGTGCAGATGATGTGGATTCCCTTCTGGGCCGCCGGCGTCATCAACGGCCTGGGTCATGCCGTGGGCTACCGCAACTTCGAATGCCGCGACGCGGCCACCAACCTGGTGCCCTGGGGCATCATCGTCGGCGGCGAAGAGCTGCACAACAACCACCACACCTACCCCAACTCGGCCAAGCTGTCGGTCAAGAAATGGGAATTCGACATGGGTTGGGCCTGGATCAAGCTGTTCACCTGGCTGCGCCTGGCCAAGGTGCAGCGTGTGGCGCCGATCGCCCACCGCGTGGAAGGCAAGGGCCAGCTCGACATGGACACCGCCATGGCGATCCTGAACAACCGCTTCCAGATCATGGCGCAGTACCGCAAGCTGGTCATCGCCCCCCTCGTGCAACAGGAACTGAGCAAGGTCGACGAATCGGTACGCCACCAATTCCGCCGCGCAAAGCGCCTGCTGTCCCGTGAAACCAGCCTGCTGGACGAGGGCCATCATCTGCATATCCAGACGATGCTTGAACACAGCCACCCCTTGAAAGTCATCTACGAAAAGCGCCTGGCCCTGCAACAGATCTGGGCGCGAACCAGTTCCAACGGGCATGATATGCTGGCCGCCATCAAGGATTGGATCCAAGAAGCGGAAGCCAGTGGTATCCACTCGTTGCGCGACTTTGCGACCCAGCTCAAGACCTATTCGTTGAGGCCTGCGGTAGCCTGAGCCGTTTATCGGTACGCCCCGGCCCCGGGGCGTACCGTCGGAACTTCATCACAGTTTTCCGCTCTCAGACTCATAGCGCTACCGCCTGGGGTCATGCCTGGGCCGCGCCTTTGTCGCGCATCCGTTCGCAGTAATCCCAACGCCTCTGAGATGCCGTGATGATGGTCAATAAAAAATTACCTTCTACACCCGTCAAGCCTTTACCCGAAGCCGCCGAAACCTTACTCGCCTTGATGCATGCCCAAGGTGAAGTCGCGCGGTTGAAAGAGCGCGAACAGCTATTCAGCTCGCTGTTGGTCAGCGTCAACGCGGTACTCTGGGCGTTCGATTGGGAAACGCAGCAGATGATCTACGTCAGCCCTGCCTACGAGCGGATCTTCGGTCGCTCGGTGGGGTTGTTGCTGGCCGACTACAACGAATGGCGCGACAGTATCTACCCTGACGATCTCGACTATGCCGACCGCAGCCTCGCCGAGGTCCTCGACAAGGGCGCCGTCGAAGATCGCGAATACCGCATCATCAGCGCCGACGGCCAGATCCGCTGGCTCAGCGACAAATGCTTCGTCAGCCACCAGGCAGATCCCGGTCAGCGCGTCATTGTGGTAGGCATCGCCGAGGACATCACCGAAAAGAAGCACCTGGAAGGCGAGCTCCAGCGCCTCGCCACCACTGACGTACTGACCCAGAGCAGCAACCGCCGCCACTTCTTCGAGTGCGCCCACCGCGAGTTCGAACAGTCCCGCCTCAACGACACGCCGATGGCCTTCCTGCTGCTGGATATCGATGACTTCAAGATGATCAACGATACCTACGGTCACCAGGAGGGCGACCACGTGCTGCAACGCATTGCCGAAACCGGCCGCGCGGTGTTGCGCCGTGGTGACCTGTTCGGGCGCATCGGCGGTGAAGAATTTGCCGCGGTGTTCCCAGGCTGCGCCCCGGACATGGCCATGCAGATCGCCGAGCGCCTGCAACGCGAGATCCAACGGATGAGCTTCAACCACAACGGCAAGAGCTACGGCGTCACCGTGAGCCAAGGCCTGACCAGCATCCAGCCCCAGGACGAAATGCTCGACTCACTCTTCTCGCGCTCCGACGCCGCCATGTACCAGGCCAAGCGCCAGGGTAAGAATCAGATCGTGCCCGCCTAGGTCACCGCATCAGCGAATCATCGGCGCCCCTCGCCACCAGTTCAGTTGCGATACCCCTATCCTGAGTAGCCTCGGGTTTGCTTTGAGCGATTTGGGTGAAATTTTCATCTGATGAAAGTATTGAAGCATTGGTCGGCATTCTTATTATTGATAATCTCCCGCCAGTAAAGTCTCCGCCCAACGACACCGGGACCCGGGTACATTTTCGTATGCTCTATCGGAGACCTGGAATAAGAGGAAGCGATGGCGTGCACTACCATCGCTTCGCGTGTTACTTAACTATATGATCGATTTCAAGTTCAGTCCTGACCCAAAAATCTCTTAGAATCAATGCTAGATCCTGAATCGGAGATACTTCCATAGGATGGTGCGCAGGGTTTACAGATCCAATATTGGCTTTTCGCATCTTTTCTGCTAGGGCGGTTACCGATGCCGCATTGATCGAGAAATTGTTGACAACGATCGAGGACAACTGAGCAGAGGGTTGCAAAAACCAATTCTTAACTGTAATACTGTCTTCATTCTGAGAAAACTTGATAACGAGATCATTTAGGCTTTGTATGAAAATGATATCAAGGTAGCTGAAGCCTGTGATGCTTAAAGTATCGCGATTTGGCGATTGCTCGCTTGAGTTATCAATTACATCACTTCCATCGCCTTTGGTGTATAAATAGGTATCGTTACCACCGCCGCCAAAGAGAAAATCATTCCCTCTTCTACCTTTTATAGTATCATCACCCCCACCTGCCTCGATATGGTCTGCATACGAAGAACCTTGTATGTTCTCCCCGTGCATTGCCATGGACTGGTAATAGTTCCCTGAAAGCGTACTATTTTCGTCCAACAAGTTGATGATTTCAGACCTCGTTACTTCCTCGCCCGAAGAACCGCTAAAAATCTCCACTGTATCTGACCGAAGGAAAAAGTCTTTTACAGTAGCGGTATCAATGCCATCATGATCGACATCTAGAACCAGATCACTTCCTTCGCGCACTGCAGCAGCCATCAAATCTTGCCGTGAATGAGTGTTCCTCATGACCAGCGTATCCAGCTCGCCACTTGTATCATCAACCGTGATATTACCCCCGCCCGAGTATCCGTACATATCACTGCCACGACCACCCTTCATTATGTCGTCACCCGAAACCCCATATAGTTGATCATTACCCATTCCGCCCAGCAATACGTCGTTCTGGGGAGTACCAAACAAGACATCATTTATCGGATCCACAACAGCTTGCCCAGCGATTACTTCGATAGCATGGGTAGTCCCTCCAAGTGTTAGCCATCTGAACGCGGGAGTGCGATCAAGAAAATGATTCAGAAGTCTAATGCTTTTCTCAGGATATGATCTGATACGAATAATTAGATCAAAATCGGATCTATGGAATGTGATTCGTTCGACCGCAATTTCTGGATCGATAACCAGTTTGCCTTGGAGAATGTCATTGGCGGAAACCACTATATCGCCAACATCCTCACGATAGAAATATACATTCTGTTTCTCTTCAAAATAAGCGTAACTCCCTTCCGCTTCTATAACAATGGGAACTGTATCCTCCTCGCTGGAAAAAGAGCCCAATTCAGACTCATCCGTTGAAAGCTCCTCTTCTGGCAGACTAATTAGTGATTCAACTTCTCCCAGCGTAACTGTATCATCCTCCAAGTGGTTGAAGGAAGCCCTACTCGGCTCAAGAGATGCCATAGTAATAATTTCGGATATTTGCTCGGTTTTCCATTCGGTGCCATCTTCAAAAGCAACGCAGGCTAGGCCCTTACCATTATCATAGAAATAATTTGCGACACGTACAGAACCACCCGATCTACTTACAATCAATAAGAGATCATAATACCGACGCTCAGGCTTTATGTCGGCGGGCACGATACCCTTTCCAAACCGGAGAATGTCAGCCGTTTTTCCAGGTCGATCTTTAGTTGCAATAGATATTACATCATCTCCATCACCCCGGTTGAATAGATAGGCATCAGATCCTTTACCGCCAGCAAGATAGTCGTCACCGCCACCTCCAGCAAGAAAATCGTCCCCGCCATAACCGTAGATTTTTTCCGAGCCGGAGCCTCCACTCAATACATCATCTTCAGGCCCACCGCTCAGGACCGCATTCGGATTTAGACCATAGGTATGGGAGAGTTCAATAGTATGTAATGCGATGGTGATTTCTGGTTCATCACATGGGTACTCCCTCAAGCTCTGGAGTATCTGAGTTCCCAGTCGCCCTATGCTCATCAATGTCTTGGTGAAGTCGACAATGCTTTCCCGAGATCGAACAGGATCAAGATCGTATTCGGCTTTTAGCAGATCAAATACAGCTTTTGTATCTACAATACGATCACCTTCCTCACTCGCAAAACTGACGGCGGTAAGCTTGCTACCATATTCGGTCTGTAGCATCAGTCTGGAATATACAAGGTTGGATAGGTCATCGAATGCGCTTGCCAGAATTGCAGCGGAAGGGCCATGAGGATTCGCATCCAACTGACCCCAACACCAGATGCCCAGATAATCTCGGCCGAGCATCACTTCCAGTGATTCCAGTATCCGCGCGTCTCCTATTGCGTTGCCAGCACCCCGTGTGGAGGAGCGCTTAGTGGGATTCTCATCATAAACCCCTGCCCATGCATAGATGATACTCGGCAATAGCGCTAGTCGCTCGGAACGAGTTCCGCTGATGAAGTCTTCGATAAGTTTCTTCAGTCGCCCGCTACTATCGATTGCCATGGTTTGATGGAGTGAAAGTACATTACCAATACCGTCGATGTTTGGAAGGTTTCTAATCTCCACGGGTATATGCACATCAACAGCATTTAGGCTTTTAGAGGCATCCACTCTAAACCACACATCGTTCATCTGGTGTGACGCGCCCTCAGTATTTATGTAACTTCCGCTTACATGCTTATTCAAGTGAATATCAACGAATCCTCCACCGCTCGCGGTTTTCAGCGATTTTACGCCCACCTCGCTTAAAGAGGTCAACTCGCGATCATCTACCGCCGCATTGCTATTAGCATCGATCCACACAGCCAAGTCCGCAAAAGCTATATCCTCTACATCAATTTGGCCGTCATTGTTGACGTCTAGCTCTTGTAACGCGTCAAACCCGTCGGAGGCGCGACTACCATCAGCTTTGATCGTATAGTTTCCGAATAGCTCAGCACCGGTCTTGATCATCCCGTCACTGTCCAGGTCATGGACCAATATTCCGTCTTCGGGGCCAACCCAGCCCGTACGTTCAGCAAAGCCATTTCCATCGTGATCAAAGTAGACTTTCGAATCCAGGCCAATGGTACTGACGCCGTTGCCATCCAGGTCTAACACCAGAGGACTTCTCGTGGCCTGGGCCTCATCAAACTCTTCATTGAAATATTTCAGTACCTCTTCAGGAAGACCTACCAAAGACCATGGATCAAAAATTTCCGTCAAGTCGCCAAGATCACCAAAGTCAATTTTGGTAATGTCGGTAGCAACGATCAACGGCTTGAGCTGACCGGTGAGCACGGCAATTGCACCTTTGATTACTCCATTCTCAACTTTGGCAGTCCACTTTTCAAAGCTTTCACCTCTAGTTGTAAACTGTAATTGCTGAGAGAGATATTGGTCCCGCCATGCTTCACGAGTGATGCTCTCCATTTTTGGCAAGAACAGATTTGACTTATCCAAACCGTTAGTGCGGTTGCCCCACATTGCCATTTCTGCAACCAGCGTCAGATCCAATGCCGCAGGATCAAGCGCGCCTGGTCCGTTGGGATGAAGTGCTGCAGTTTCGAGGGCAGAGTCGACATACTGCATGACCAAATCCAGTCTTTCTTTGTCAACCCTATCTATGATGGACTGCTGGTTCTGCAAGGCCTCATCGATCAGCCTGCGGTCTATGGAAGAAATCTTTGCAGAGGTTGTCGAGTTAACCGTATTAGTATACAGGGAGTCTGCTCGCTTCTGAGTCAATATACCCTGTGCCACCTGTGCATCGAGAACTTCTTTTAACACATTTTTCGCATTACGGTTCGTCCTGGTATCATGTTGAAACGCACCGTAGGTCAATCCACTTTTACCTGTAGAGTAGCTGGACACGTATGGGCTACCTGTAGAGATCTCGCCAAAACGTACCGCTGCCTCGACAAATGCTGTTAACTGTTCTTTATGAAAAGACATATTCACTTCCTTGAGTCATACCTTAGATCATGGTTTACTTTTCCATGGAGCGACGGAGAATAACCACTCAAGGAGTCACATATGAAGCAATTATGTATGCTAGTTCAGTTCATGCTGCTGTCTACTGCAGCTGTTGGAGGCAATGAGCCAGAGCTCGAATTTCCGCCAGCGAACTCGGTTTTGAGGACAGTAGATCCGGAAGACTGGAGGTCTGTAACGCAAGAATTCAGAGATATTGCACTGTGGAACAAAAATACTACCGACATACAATTATGTGACAACCTTTATACTTTGCCTGTCTCAGTATCGCGCGAAGGCAATGTTAGTCTTGGCGGTATATGCACCATTGCCGGGTCTGGCCAAAAAGTATTCATATGTGTAGATCGCATGCTCGGTCGCTTCGAGGTATTTCCAGAATATCAACGTGACCTGCCCTGGATTGCCCAGACAATATTCGACCATTGCTGGGGTGGTTGATCCCCACCTCTCTCGATCGCCGCCAAGGCCCCGGGTCGATAGAGGTCTTTATCCATGTCCCGGCGTAGTTCAGCACATCAGCGAATCATTGGCGCACCTCGCCACCAGTTCAGCTGCGACACCCCTATCTTGAGTAACCGTGCGGGTTTGCCTTGGGCGATTTGGGTGACATCTTCATCTGCCCCCAGCGACGCCATTTGCGCCGCAACATTCACAATCAACTTTTCCCTCGAGTAGACCCCTCCGCCCAATTGATAGGCTGCGGCAATCAACTCTCGCAGTTCAAGCGGCAACCGCCAGCGTCGGCGCAGTTCCGATCCATAAGGCGCGCTGAAAGTACGTAGCACCTGGGTGATCCGGACTTCGTCGAGCTCGCCGCCCGCCAGTTGCCATTCCTGCAACACCCGCAGCAACGCCAGGTCACCCAGGCAGTGCAACAAACCTGCGCAGTGGCAAAACCACTCATCCAGCTGCTGCTGACGCGCAATGCTGCGGGCGAATTCCGCGGTATGGGCCGAGCGGTTCCAGCAGACCTCGGCCCGCTCCAGCAACAGTGGGTCGGTCAGGTAGGCGCCAGGTTTGGAGGCCAGGGCCAGCAACAGGTTTCTGCTCTGCGTGACACCCAAGGCGTACAGTGCCTGCTGCAGCGTCAATACCGGCGACGCACCTGGTTTCGCGGCGCTGTTGGCCGCGCTGATCAGCACTGCCGTGACCTGCGGATCACTGCGCAGGTTGGCTTCCAATACCTTCATATCTCCCGATGCGCGAATCACGGCCGCCTGCACATCACACAACAAAGGGCCGCCGTCGCACTCCAGGCGCCGACGCTCGACATAGTGGTCCAACGTAGTACCTGCAGCGATCTGTGGAGCCCGCCGCGCTCCAACATCTCCCGAGTTTGGCAGCAAGGTCAGCAGACGCGCTTTCAAACCTGCCATATCCACAGGCTTGGTCAGGTACGCCGTCGGCGCCAACGGCAGCACTTCACGCACACTGGCACTGTCGCCGCGCTCGCTCAGCAGAATAAAGGGCAAGGTCGCCAGGCGAGGGCTTTTGCGTACGCCGCGCAATAGATCGAGACCGCTCATACCCGGCAGCTCGCGTGTGGCGATCACCAGATCCGGTAGCTCACGCAGATGCTCCAACGCATCAGGCCCCGTCGCGCACATCTGCAGACGCGCATCGCCCCGTACGGCCAGCAGCATTTGGGACAGCAGATCACGCATCCAGGGGTCGGAATCGGCGATCAACACACGAGGGGGCATGCTGGCAACAGCATTCATAGGCGCACTCCATGAGCCAGAGGTGAAGGCCGGGTCAGGGCCGTGATGCGTGAGCACCGACAGTATGACGTGTCGGTCGTGCAGAACGATGGATCCAGCAGAGGATTTTTAGCGCATACCGCGCCGTGCTGCAAACGGCCTGTTGAAGAATCAAGGGCTCGGTAAAGCACCGGCTCAGCTTGATATTTATAGCGCGACCTTCAGCGTGCTGCGCCCCTCGGAAACCGTTGTTTACGTGCAGAAGTGATGGCGTCGTTGATTACCTTATTTCAAAGACAATCCCGACTGGATCGCTCGTGCCATCCTCGATCAGTGCATAGCCAGCCAAAATAAAACCACCCCATAAAAAAACCCGCCGAAGCGGGTTTTTCTATCAAACGATCACATCACTCAAGCCATTTCAGCGAAACACTCTTCGATGATGGCCAAGCCTTTGTTCAACTGCTCGTCTGGCGTGGTCAGCGGGACCAGGATGCGCAGGACGTTTCCGTAAGTACCGCACGACAGCAGGATCAAGCCCTTGTCGCGCGCCTTGGCCACGACCTGGGCCACGGCTGCGGCGTTCGGCTTGTGGGTGTCGCCGCCTTCGAACAGCTCGACGGCGATCATCGCGCCAAGTGCACGCACATCGCCAATGACCGGGTACTTGGACTGGATGGCACGCAGGCCAGCTACCAGGTGCTCGCCAACGGCCTTGCTGCGATCGAGCAGGTTTTCTTCCTCGAACACTTCCATCACGGCCAGTGCCGCGGCGCAAGCGATCGGGCTGCCGGCGTAGGTGCCGCCCAGGCCACCTGGTGCGATGGCATCCATGTACTCGGCCTTGCCGCACACACCGGCAAGCGGGAAGCCGCCAGCGATGGATTTGGCGAAGGTGGTCAGGTCAGGCGCAACGCCCATCTGCTCCATGGCGAAGAACGTGCCGGTACGGCCTGCGCCGGTCTGCACTTCGTCAGCGATCAAGAGGATGCCGTGTTGATCGCACAGGGCGCGCAGACGCTGCATGAAAGCCTTGGGCGCGACATAGAAGCCGCCCTCGCCCTGCACCGGTTCCAGAATGATCGCGGCGATGTCACGGGCTTCGGCGTCGTTCTTGAAGATGCGCTCGATGCTGGCGATGGAATCGTCGACGCTCACGCCATGCAATTCGCAGGGGTAGAGCGCACGGAACACACCGCCGGGCATCAGGCCCATGCCGGCCGAGTACGGCACGACCTTGCCGGTCAGGCCCAGGGTCATCATGGTGCGACCGTGGTAGGCGCCAGTGAAGGCGATGACACCGGCACGGCCGGTGGCGGCACGCGCGATCTTGATGGCGTTTTCCACGGCTTCGGAGCCTGTGGTCACCAGCAGGGTCTTCTTGTCGAAGTCGCCCGGTACCTTGGTGTTGATCTTCTCGCAGACCTCAACGTACGGCTCGTACGCCAGCACCTGGAAGCAGGTGTGGGTCAGCTTGTGCAATTGCGCCTGTACGGCGGCGATCACCTTGGGGTGAACGTGGCCGGTGTTGAGCACCGCGATACCGCCGGCAAAGTCGATGAACTCGCGGCCTTCGACGTCGGTGACGGTGGCGTTCTGCGCCGACTCGGCGAAGATCGGGTGAATCTGGCCCACACCGCGTGGGACGGCTGCCTGGCGGCGTTGCATCAGGGATTCGTTGGTCTTGCTCATGAAATTCCTCATTCGCCGCTCATCGGTCGGCGTGATTCAAGGATTGAGCGGCCGGTGAGTACCGCAGCAGCATACGATGATCGACTGCTGCGGACGCCGGCCGCCAAGGGTGTCTGCGCGGTGGGTTACACCGAAATGCAGAGGTATTTGATTTCCAGGTAGTCTTCGATGCCGTACTTGGAGCCTTCACGGCCCAGGCCCGAAGCCTTGATGCCACCGAATGGCGCCACTTCGTTGCTGATCAGACCGGTGTTGATACCGACCATGCCGTATTCCAGCGCTTCGGCGACACGGAACACCCGGCTCATGTCGCGGGCATAGAAGTACGACGCCAGGCCGAACTCGGTGTCATTGGACATGGCGATCACTTCGGCCTCGTCCTGGAAGCGGAACAGCGGCGCCAGCGGGCCGAAGGTTTCTTCCTTGGCCACGGCGGCGTCCTTGGAGACGTTGACCAATACGGTCGGCTCGAAGAAGTTGCCTTGCAGTGCGTTGCCGCCGGTCAGCACGGTTGCGCCCTTGCCCACGGCGTCGGCAATGTGTTCCTTGACCTTGGCCACGGCCTTGTCGTCGATCAGCGGGCCCGTGGTGGTGCCCTCTTCCAGACCGTTGCCGATCTTGAGCTTGCCCACCGCCACCTTCAGCTTCTCGGCGAACGCGTCATACACGCCGTCCTGCACATAGATGCGGTTGGCGCACACGCAGGTCTGGCCGTTGTTGCGGTACTTGGAAATGATCGCGCCCTCGACCGCCTTGTCCAGGTCGGCATCGTCGAACACGATGAAAGGCGCGTTGCCGCCCAGTTCCAGCGAGACCTTCTTGATGTCCTTGGCACATTCGGCCATCAACTGGCGACCGATCTCGGTGGAGCCGGTAAAGCTCAGCTTGCGCACGATCGGGTTGCTGGTCAGCTCGCTGCCAATGTCGCCGGCGCTGCCGGTCACGACACTGAACACACCCTTCGGAATACCCGCGCGCTCGGCCAGTTCAGCCAGCGCCAGCGCCGAGAACGGCGTCTGCGAGGCAGGCTTGAGCACCATGGTGCAACCGGCAGCCAGCGCGGGACCCGCCTTGCGGGTGATCATCGCGGCGGGGAAGTTCCACGGTGTAATGGCCGCGGTCACGCCGATCGGCTGCTTGATCACGATCAGGCGCTTGTCCGGCTGGTGACCGGGAATGGTGTCGCCGTAGACGCGCTTGGCCTCTTCGGCAAACCACTCGATGAAGGATGCGGCGTAGGTGATTTCACCCTTGGCCTCGGCCAATGGCTTGCCCTGCTCCAGGGTCATGAGACGCGCGAGGTCATCCTGGTTTTCGATCATCAGTTCGAACCAGCGGCGCAGCTTGTTCGAGCGCTCCTTGGCGGTCAACGCACGCCAGGCCGGCAGTGCCTTGTCGGCAGCCTCGATGGCGCGGCGCGTTTCAGCGGCGCCCATTTTCGGCACGGTGCCGAGGATTTCGTTGGTAGCAGGGTTGCTGACCTTGATGGCCTGCCCGCTGTCGGCGCCCAGCCACGCACCATCTATATAGGCTTGCTGGCGGAACAACGAGGTGTCTTTGAGCTGCATGTCGGCTTCCTTAACGGCGCCGTACGTGACGGCACGAATGGAGGGATGAGAAGGCGCCCGGGCTGAGGTGGAAATAGCGCATGGATGGACTCATGCGTTTCAGCGACCAGACAAGAGCGTTTGAAATCTCAAACGAATCCTAGGATCTATGGGGTGAAAGGACAATAGCCGTTCGAAAAAAAGAACGACAGGCCCCGCAAACAAGGGCTTGCCCAGCCTGTGCACCTGTCACCGTAGCAGATTACAAACGATGGGCCGGTTATCGCAATGGACGACCACCCCCGACATGGGTATCATGGCGCCCGCGTTGCACCAGTAGCTCAGCTGGATAGAGTACTGCCCTCCGAAGGCAGGGGTCGTGGGTTCGAATCCCGCCTGGTGCACCATCTTTTCCCTTCTGTAGTACCGCGCTGCGCTTCGTCGTCCGAAGCCCGTCTCGCCACTGACTTTCGCCCCATCGATCATCCATCATGATCGTTGCAGCAGCATGCCTGCCTCCCGACACCAGGTCGCTTTGCCAACTCAACCTTTCGCTGCCCGCTGTGCATGAGCTTGGGTATACCTATCTGGGATTGAGGGGTTCGCATTATTCAAAGGAATCACCTTGAAACACTTACTTGAGTAAATATCCCGAAAGCCAGTGAACTTTTTCCATACTTCGCAACATCAAGAATAAACACCTCTTTTAAAAATAGTTGTTAAAGATTTCCCGCTCCCAGCCGATGGCATTGACGCATCAATGGCATGGAGGGGCCGACTGGAAAACTAAAACATCTATTCGAGAGGCTTACATGTTTAACAATGCGTTGACCAACTTATCAGTCAGATCAAAGTTGGCACTCGGGTTCACGCTCGTGATCGTACTGACGGTCCTGATCGCCTTGACGGGCTGGCGAGGCATCGCCTCCATGAGTGAGCGCAGTGAGCGCATCACGGACATTGCCAAGCTCAGCACTCTGACCCGAGACATGCGCATAGCCCGACTGGTCTATGGCCAGAACTCTGACGACGCCAATGCCGCGAGCTGGCTGAAGGCCTACGAAAATCTCGATAACCACCTCGCCTACCTCAACAGCGTATTGAACTCCGAGCTTAATATTCCTCATGTGAAAGCGGCCATGGCGGCCATGAAGGAATACAAGGATCATTACAACAGCATCATCGCTGCCACCCACGCGCGTGAAGCCAGCAGGGATGTCTTCGGCACTGCAGCCGACACCGCGGACGCCAAGTTGCGGCAGTTGAATGGGCGAGCCAATTCCATGGATGGCGACGCCGCGCAACGCGAAGCGGTGCAACGGGCTCTCATGCTGTTTCAAAAGATGCGCTTCGACGTGCGTGGGTACACTTACACTCTCAAACCCGAAGCCCAGCAGCTGGCCGTCGCATCGATTGCCGCAGCCTCCGATTACATGAAAAGCCTGACAAGTTCCGGCATCGACGCCTCCGCTGTCGCCAGTCTGGTGGACTCGATGAACGCCTATGGATCCGCCATCAACGGATTCTCGTCTTCGCAAGCCACTATCAATCAAGGGCAGGCGGGGATCTCGAAGAACATCGAAGTCCTGCTCGGTTCGGCCAATCAACTGGCGCAGAACCAGGTAGCCCTGCGCCTTGCAGACGTCGATCAAGCCAACCGCATGCTGATTCTCTGGCTCGTCGCCGCGCTTATCGCCAGCGTCCTGGCGGCCTGGATCATCACCCGAATGATCGTCATTCCACTGCGTGAAACACTGCAGCTGGCTGACCGCGTCGCCAATGGCGACCTGACCCACAATGAAGCCCCAACGCGCAAGGATGAACTTGGCCTGCTGCAAACCAGCATGCACCGCATGACCTTGAATCTGCGCCAGTTGATCGGCGGCCTGCGCGATGGCGTTACCCAGATCGCAAGCGCTGCCGAGCAGCTTTCCGCCGTGACCGAGCAGACCAGCGCCGGAGTGAACAGCCAGCGCACTGAAACCGACCAGGTCGCCACCGCCATGAACCAGATGGCTGCCACCGTGCAGGAAGTTGCCCGCAATGCCGAGCAAGCTTCGAATGCCGCCGTCAGTGCCTCCCGAGAAGTGCGCGAAGGCGATGCCGTGGTTTCCAAGGCCGTCATTCAGATCGAAACACTTGCCACCGAGGTCGGGCGCTCCAAAGTTGCAATGGACGAGCTGAAACAGGAAAGCAACAAGATCGGTGGCGTGCTCGACGTGATCAAGGCAGTGGCCGAACAGACCAACTTGCTGGCCCTCAATGCCGCCATCGAAGCCGCACGCGCCGGTGAGGCCGGACGCGGCTTCGCCGTGGTCGCCGATGAAGTCCGCAGTCTTGCCCAGCGCACTCAGACTTCGACCGAAGAAATTGCGATCTTGATCGACGGTTTGCACAGCCGAACCGCACAAGTAGCGACCACCCTGGAAAACAGCCGCCTGCTGACCGATGACAGCGTTGCCTTGACCCGTGATGCAGGTACCTCCATAGGTAACATCAGCCGATCCATCACGACCATTGAGTCGATGAACCAGCAAATAGCCGCCTCTGCCGAAGAGCAGAGCGCGGTGGCCGAGGAAATCAACCGCAGTGTGATCAACGTTCGGGACATCTCCGAGCAGACGGCTTCGGCGAGTGAGGAAACGGCATCGTCCAGCGTTGAGCTGGCACGACTGGGTGTGCATTTGCAGGGGCTGATGAGTAGGTTTGTGCTGTGATGTAGGGTTTAGAAGAGCTGCGATTGTGTGAAGCCCCAAGTGGGCGCTTGGGGCTTGTTTGGGCGGTTACTTGAGTAATGCGCGACGTTAGTTTTATCTCTCGGTCAATCGCTCGCTTGAAGTACCAAAACGTCATGGCGTCGATCAGCGATTCACAGAGAATAATTTCTAGTCTGGCCAACAGTGCGGCTTCGTTCCAGACCCCGCGCAACGGCGTGGCGAAGTACAAATGCCGGGGCTGATTGTGCAGTTTGTTGTTCGGCTGCATACGCCGCCCGTAAAGCTGCATCACCCGCCCGGGCTGCTCTGGCTGGGCGCCGTCTTCCAGACCCAGTGCCGGCACGACCAGACAGCCGTTTAAATGTTCGTGCCCGGTAGAGCGCAAAACACCTAAATCTTACAGGTGCTGTCCCACCTGCCGACCGGCCTGAGTATGCCCGGCGGGCAAGCGGTACGTCAGGGTTTTATTGGCATAACCAAGTTGAAAATGCTCGATCAACTCGGGATGGTTCAGGCCGCGAGACGCCAAATAGGCCACTGCTTCGGGGGATTGTTTGAAATTGGCGTGATAGAACTCTGCCACCGAACGCAGCAGCGCCGCGGCTTCAAGACCAGAAGAGCCCGCAGCTAAAGAAGGGAGGTGTCGAGCATGGCTGCGTGTCACACCGACTTTTTCCGTGTTCTCCAGCGGCGCATCGTTGCGCAGCAGTTGGACCGCGTGCGGCAACGACACGCCTTGAGTTTTCATCACCCAATCGATCACCGAACCTGCGGCCCCGCAGCCAAAGCAGTGATAGAGATTTTTCTCCTCGGAGACCGACAGGCTGGGCGTGCTTTCGTCATGAAACACGCAGCACATCACCCAATCCTTGCCGCGTTTTTTCAGCTCATGGCCCTGCTACTGGATCAGCCGAACCAGTGACACCTCACGTTTGAGGCGTTCCAGTTCGGCTTCGGGGATGCGGGCCATCAGGTTTTCTCCAAAAAGCTGTCAAGCGGGAAAAGCAAAAACAACGCGACGACAATCTACCACCAATAGTAGTATTTAC
Organism: Pseudomonas coleopterorum; assembly: GCF_900105555.1. Taxonomy (NCBI): domain Bacteria; kingdom Pseudomonadati; phylum Pseudomonadota; class Gammaproteobacteria; order Pseudomonadales; family Pseudomonadaceae; genus Pseudomonas; species Pseudomonas coleopterorum. The sequence continues at coordinate 4,831,922 of NZ_FNTZ01000001.1, read as the reverse complement.
AACAAACAGTAGTAAACGCTGGAATATGTTTATGGCTGTCCTGTTACAGTTCTCGTCGACGACAGCCATGAGCATCACCAGCGAAGAACGTGAATTTTTCATTGCCCTGGGCGAACGCATTGCCCGCCTGCGCAAAGAACACGGCATCACCCAAACCCAACTGGCTGAACGGCTGGGCGTGTCTCAACAGACTATCCAAGCCTATGAGTCCGGCAAGCGGCGTATCCAGGTAGCTGCGTTGCCAGAGCTGGCCCGGCTGCTTTCGACCACACTCGAAGATCTGTTTGGTCAGAAGCAGGAATCCACTGTGCGTAAGCGTGGTCCGGCTCCGAAATGGCAACAGCAACTGGAAGTCATCGACCAGCTACCTAAGAGCAAGAAGAAATTTGTTGCGCAGATGCTCGATGCCCTGATTGCTCGGGCCACGACCAAGGCGAGTAGTGAAGGAAGGGAAATTTCCAGTAAGTAAAAAGACTGCGACTAAATCCTGAAAATCGAAAATGCATGCAGGACAATCATGAATAACAAGCAACTGAACGAAACAAGCAAGTTTCTAAGCTATATTTTGCGCCATGAGCCTCACACTATCGGATTGCAACTCGACTCAGGAGGCTGGGCAGACATAAACTCTTTGATTACCGGCGCAGCGAAAGAAGGCCGCGTACTTAACCACGCAATAATTCAGACAGTAGTAAATAGCAGTGATAAGAAACGCTTTACCCTCTCCGACGATGGCCGGCGTATTCGAGCCGCGCAGGGACATTCAGCACCAGACGTAAACCTCCAACACATAGAGAAAGAACCGCCAGAATTCCTCTACCATGGCACTGCAACACGCTTTCTTGAATCTATTCTTCAGCAAGGATTGATTGCAGGTTCACGCTACCATGTGCATCTATCGCAAGAGACTCTGACGGCTATCGCTGTCGGACAGCGCTACGGTAAACCAGTGGTTCTGAAGATTGAATCCCTGCGAATGTACCAACAGGGATTTAAATTTTTTCAGGCTGAAAATAGTGTTTGGTTAACTGAAGCGGTTCCCGTTAATTTTATTTCAAAACAAAATCAACTGCCCGACAGTTCATTGGATAAAAATACATCTGCAGCCAGCACATGAAAAGCAAGATTCTCTGACAAAAACTGAATGCTGAAATGCCTCAACTTCGGCGGTTCGTGACTCGACACGGAACGCCATGCTTTCAAGTTATTCCTTACCCATTCGGAGTCTATAAACTCGGTCAGCTTACCAAGCCGAAACTCACCTGAATCACCCTCAAACTCAAAAATAGCACCTCCAGGGAATGGCTCCCGAATAAAGCATCGCACAGACTTGAACGCAATCTCCCGCCTTAAAGCCAGTACAACCTCTTCGCTATCAACTACAACTTCCTTCTCATACTCAATATCAAGTATCACATCCGAGCCAACGGAGTGGAATGATACTCTTGACTCACCATATCCTGGCAGCCACTCATATGGATCTAGTATTAATTTTGGCTGACCTATCTTCATGGACGCACCGACTTTAATTGCTCTGCGCCTGTCGGCGGCAATTTGTTATTTTTTAACTGATCTGCTGCCAAATCATTGAATGTCTTACCTTGATAAGCCTCAACACCTGTCTGATTGCGCCCGAACCACTCACTTCGAGGGATAGCTGCCTGCTCAAGCGCGGTAGAAGTTCGCGTATTCAAAATAAGGCGAGTCCCATTCATATCTACATAATCAACGGGAAGCTGATTCGGCTTAATTGTCCCAGCCCTCAAAGCGCTTGCCAAGTCTTCAACTGTCTTGATCGGTGTGCCGGCCATCTCTGAGTATACCTTTTGCCCATCCTCACTAAAGGATCGATCAGACTTGATTTTATTTTGAGCAAAATTTGCTTCTGTTAACGTCCCTCTCTCCGCATTAGCAAGGATACCTGCGCCTTTCGCCCCCCCACCCGGCACCCCCTCCACCAGCACCGAACTTCCTGGCCCTGCCGCCAGCTTACCCGCTCCCTTGATCAACGCAACCTGCAACGCATACTTCGCCGCTGTGGTTCCGTAGTCCTTTATCGGGTTTACATCGCCTGGATAGGTTTGCGATGAAAACGAGTCCGCGACCCTTTGCCCTTGGGTGTATTCATAAGGTGCGAAGTAGTCCCGCGTAGCCTGTACGCCATCCAGGAATGAGGCAGCACCACCCACACCCGCCAACACCGGCAGCGCACAGCCGACTCCCGTTATGCATGCAGGCGTCGAGACGACGGCCAGGCCAAATCCGCTTGCCGCTCCTGCTGCGCCGGCCACTGCGCGGCCCACCGAGTTGCCCTTGCTGAGTATCGGGTCTTCGCGCAGCAGAGTGTCGTTCGCGGCGTCCCACCTCGAGTACTCTTCGAAAGCGCCGGACGCCCGCAGCGTTGCCAGTTCAGCACTGTACTGCGCGCCGGTTTTTTCCAGCTCCACAAAACGCTGGCGATTGGGATCGTCATCCGGCACCGAGGCGCTGCAATGGGTCATGGCACAGGCAGCGGCTGCAAGCCGGGCGGCATTTTGAGGATCTGCTTTCTGCAACTCCTCTAACTTGAGGGTTTCCTTGTAGTGCAGTTGGCGGTTGTAGTTGTCCGCCATTTGCGCAACGTAGGCCGCTTTCCCGACATCGCCTTCACTGAGGCCTGCTGCCGTCAGTCCGACGATCTGTGAGAATGCGGCGCGCAGTTCAGGGTTGCTGTCGAACGTATTGTTCAGCACCTGTGCCATGGCCTGGCTCGCACCGGCCGCGACTGCGCCGGTCGAGAAGTCTCCGCCCATGGCGCTGGAAATCGCGCCCCCCATCAGCGCGTGCATTGCGACTCGCCCAGCGCCTCCCTCAGCCCACAGTGCCATCGTTGCCGGATCGTTGGCATCCTTGGTGGCTTGCCAATGGCTCTGTGCGTAGGAGCCAACGAAGTTGAACGCAGTGGCCGCTACGACATTGGTCGCCTGGCCGACCAGCCCCTGACCGAGGTTGTCGCCCAGACTGCCACCGTTTATGGTCGTGTTGATTGCCCCTGCCGCCACACCCTGGGCACCCGCGTGCAGCGCGAAACCTGCAACGCCGTCAAAGGTGTTCAGGTCGAACCCTTTGGTGACGTTGTTCCAGTTGCTTGTCTTGCCTCCCAGGGCTGGATCGATAACGCCTTGGGTGACACCAGCCGTTGCGCCTGCCACAGCAGCATTTTTCAGGCCTTTGGCGCCGAAGGTATCTTTGGTGACGGCTTTCAAATTGCCTTTGTTGCTGATTGCACTGTTGGCTGCCGTTACTTCGAGGCTGACCAACGCAGCATTGGCAATTGCGGCAGTCGTGGTTCCAGCTGTGGCACCCACCAATGCAGCGCCAGCGCCGCCCGTTACTGCAGCCAGCAGAATTGCCAGTGCCAGCTGAGCACCTGCGCCCAAACCAGAATGTTCATATTTGAAGCTTTGGTGGATTTCCTCCACCTGCCGCCAGTCGATATTGCCTTGAGCTTGCGCCTGTTTGAGCCATGCCAGTTTTGGATCGGCGGCCACCATGGCGTCTACGGTCTGGGCCACCGTTTGCTTGTCGACTTTCTTGACATCGATGCTGATGGAGTTGGCGGCGTTGATAACCAACGCACCTTGCGCAACCAACTCACTCTGCCGCACCGTCTCATCTGTCCTGCCCTTGCCCCCCATGGACATCCAGGCAAGATCACTGCTGCTCTTCTCGTGGCTCTCCTGCTTGAGATCCTTCACACCTTCGAAATCAACGGCGCCGCCGCTGTCCAGGGTCAGGTCCTTGCCGCTTTCCAGTTTGGCGACCTGATACTTTTGATCGCCGCCGCTTTCCAGGGTGAGGTTGCCACCGGTCTTGATTTCGGTGCCCACGTTGGTAACGGTGGTCGTCTCGTCGCGCTGGGTCTGTTTGCTGCCCAGGCTGCCCTTTTTCTTTTTGTCGTAAAGGGAATAATCGCTGTCTTGAGCGGCCAGCAGCTCCAGGTTTTCACCGGCGTACAGGTAGGCTTCGTCGCCTGCCGTGATACGGCTGGAGACCAGGGCCATGTCCTTGCCCGCCGTCAGGGCGATGTCGCCGCCTGCATCGAGCGAAGTGCCGATCTGGCTGACGTGGTCTTCCTGTGCGGTGACCTTTTTGGTTTTGGAGTAGGTGTGCTGTTCGTCTGCCGCGGAACTCAGCGTGAGATCACCGACGGCTGCCATGGCGATATTGCGTTTGGCGTCGATGTCGCTGGCAATGGCCGTCAGGTCACGACCGGCGGTGGCGATGACGTCCCGGCCTGCGGCAAGGCTGGAGCCGTGCTGGGTAATGGAACTGCTGTTGGCTTTGCGGCCGCGGTCATTGCTTTCAATCTGCTCGGCTGAAGCGAAGTTGATATCTCGACCGGCGGCCAGTGTCAGGTCGTTGCCAGCTTGCAACACCCCACCCACATCATTGACATCCCGCCCCGCCCACACGCTCAGATCATTCGCCGCCTCGATCCGAGCGGCCGTGTCCGCGAAGTCCCTGCGTTCGCTGCGGTAGCCGCTACTGCTTTGATGGCTGGTCACCGTGCGTTCGTTGATCACGTCGCCGTTGACGGCGGTCAGGCTCACGTCGCGACCGGTGATCACGCCACCGGCCTTGTTGACGAGGGTGTTGCCCGTCAGCAGGTCAAGTCGGCCGCCGGCCTGTACCAGGCCGCTGTTGACCAGGTTGTTGCCAGCGCTGGCGCTGAGGTTGTTGCTGGCTTTCAGGGTGCCTGCGTTGGTGAGGTCGTTACCGGAAACCAGGTTGACGTCGCGACCGGCGATCAACGCGCCGTCAGGGCCGAGGCGGTTGTTGGCCTGGGCCAGGTACAGCACGGGCACCAGCACGTTCTCGCCGTTGACCTTGTACTCTTCCAGCCAGACGATGTCGTGGGTCAGCGCTGCGACTTGCGCCGAGGTCAGCGTGGTGCCGACCGACAGGTTGAGCTGTTGCTTGCTGGCGATGGCGTTGTTCATCAGATACTTGAACAGCGCTTCGTCGGAGTGCTGGCCGTCGATGAAGCGTTGGCCGGTACGGGCCACCAGCGCCTGCTGGATCAGCTTCTGTTCGTAGAAGCCGTCGCCGAGGCGCTTGGCGCTTTCGTCCGGGTTGTAGCCCAGCCCTGCCAGCAGGTAGTCCGAGCTCAGGAATTGCTTGAGGTTGGTGAGTGCCGGATTGGTTTCGATCAGGTATTTGTGCGCCGGTGAGGTGCTCTGGGTTTCGGGCAGGCCCTGGACGCGGTTGAGGGGGATGGACGTCTCTTCCCCGGCGACGGAGCCCAGTGCGTTATCGTCCGTCGGCAGATGAGGGGTGACCTGACCCTCTACCTCGAAAGTACGGCCTGGGTTGGGGTCGGCGGTCTGGGTGCGCTGGGCTGCATCGATGCTCGCGCTGCCAATGGTCCAGCTGTGCGCGACGGCATCGGCCTGTTTGGCGGCGGTGTCCGTGGCGGCTAGGTCACTGAGACGGAACAGGCCATGTTCTCCACTGGGCAAGCTGAAGCCCGGCAGAGACAGCGGGTTGATTTGTTGCTGGGCGAGATCGGGTGGCAGCTGCGCGTCGAGACTGACTCGGGTACTGAAATCGCTGCCTGACGCACCGGTGTCGGTGCGGGTGCCGCTGCTGACGTAGTGGTAGTCGTTGCGTACCACACTGCTGTCGAAATCGTTCTGGGCGGTGATGTTGACCTCGCCGACCGCCTGAATGACCGCCGCGTAGCGTTGATCACTGGTTGCCAGTTGCGTCACACGGGCGTACTGGGGAAGCTCGGTCTCCGTGTGGGCCAGGAAGTTGCTGATACCCGCTTCCAGGCCGCTGAGGTTGTTGGCGTCGTAACGAGCACCTTCAAGCCAGTACTGTTCGTTGAAGGCATTGGCTGCCCCGATCAGCCCGCTTCCACCCCGCTGGCGGTTGGTGCGGAAGGTGCGCACGTATTCGGTATCACCCGTTTCAATGCCGAGGTTGAACAGATTGGCGACCGAGGCGTTCAGGTTGCCGCCCGTGGCAATGGTGCTGCTCTGGTTGAGCAGGTCGCCGCCGTTGAAACTCAGGTTGCCGCCTGCGGTGATGCTCGATGCCTGGCTCGCTTGGGTGACTTCCAGCTTTTGGCGTTCCAGGACCTCGAAGACGAAATTGCGTTTGCCCGAACAGTCGCCGGCGTTGACGCCCTCGATACAGGCCACCTGGTAGATCTTGCCGGTGTAGATGCCGGCGTCATTGACAGTGAGTACCTCACGCACGTTTTCGATGGTGCTGGCAGCCAGGCTCATGTTGCCGTCACTTTGCAGCGTCGAGGAGCTGTTGCGGATCAGGCTGGCGTGGCCGCCATTGCCGTCTCGATCGATGCGCAGATTGGCCAGGCTGTAGACGTCGGCGTAGCGGTTGGTGAAGGTGTCGACCTGCAAGCCCATGTCACCGCCGCTGAAGAGCAGTCCCCGCTCGTTGAGCAAGGCGCCGGTCTTGAGTGTGAGGGATCGGGCACTGCCGAGGGTGCCGTAGTTGTCGATGTTGCCGGCCGTGATCACGGCGTCATCCGCAGAAGTGATGCGGCCCCGATTGAGCAAGGTGCCGCCAACGGCCAGCTTCAAGCCAGCGCCGGAGGTGATGCTGGCCGGGGTCGCGAGTTGCAGCTGGGCGGCGTCGATCTGCAGGTTGCCCAGGCTGGTGACGCGGCCATTGCCCGAATAGGTACCGCTGAGCCCAAGCCAGAGGTCACCGTCACTGGCCAGCTTGCCGTTGTTACTCCAGTTGACGCCTTCACCGCGCAGGCTCTGCGAAGCGAGCAGCTGGCCGCTGGCGGTCTGGTGAAAGTTGCCGACCTTGATGGTCAGGCGCCCGGCTTGGAGCACGCCGCTGTTGGTCCAGCTGTCGGCATTGAGGGTCAGGCCACCACGGGTGACCAGGCTGCCACCAGCGGCGGTGACGTTGGCGCTGGAGATATTGAATTCACCCAGGCCTACGTGCAGCAGAGAGCCGTTGGTATTGCGGAAGCTGCCTGCGTCGACCGTCAGATCGGCGTTCGCAATCTCGATCACGCCACCCTGGTTATCCAGCACACCGTCCACGCGATACACCGAGGCGCCGTCCGTGCCCAGTGCGCGCAGGGTGCCGCCCTGGTTATCGAGGTTGGCCGCGGTGATGTCGAAGAAGGAGTCGCTTTCGATGATGCCGGAGCGGTTGATCAGCGTACCGCCCAGGGCAAAACGCACACGGCCGCCGGCCATCTGGCCGGCGTTGGTGAGGGTGTCAGCGTTGACGTCGATCAGACCTTTTGCATACAGGCCGCCTGCGCTGTTGTTGAGGTCAGCGGTGGTGATGCTGGCGTCGCCACTCTGCGCGGCGATGCGGCCGTTCTGGTTTTCAAGGCCGGCCAGGGCCAACAAGGTCAGGCGCTGGCCTTGCAGGGTCCCTTGAGCGTTGAGCAGGCTACCGGCCATGCGCGCTTCAAAAGCGCCGCGCAGGCTGGAAAGGATGCCGCCGCGATTGTCCAGGCTTCCGGCGTTCAGTACCAGGTCGCCGTTCTGGGCGATGAGACGACCGTTGGCGTTGTTGATCGCGCCACGGGTGTGCAGCGTCAGGCCGGTCTGGCTCTGTACGGCACCCCCGCCGTTTTCCAGCTCAGCGGCGCTGAGGCTGACGGCGCCATTCTGGCTGTAGATCAAACCGTCGGCGCCGTTCTGTACGGTACCGCTGGCGTCCACGGTCAGTTGATCGAGCGCCGCCAGCGTGCCACGGTCGCGGTTGTCCAAGCTGCCGATGAGCAGGCTCAGCAGACTTTTGCTGACCAGTTGCCCACTTTGGTTGTCGATGTGCGCAGCGCGCTGAATGCGCAGAGGGCCGCCGCTGGCGAATTTGCCTTGAGCGTTGATCAGGGTCCCCAGCAAGTCGAGCGTGATGCTGCCGTTGCTGGCCCATTGGCCACTAGTATTGTCCAGTTGCGTACCGGTAAAGCTCAGGCCCTGCTGGCTGTTGACGGTCCCGGCGCGGTTGCTCAGGTCTGTGGCTCGAACGGTCAGTTCTGCGCCGCTGTCGATCAGACCGCCTTCGCTGTTGTCGAGCGTCTCTTGTACGGTCAGGCTTTGCCCGGCGCCGCTGCTCAGAATGCCGCCTTGGTTGTTGTCCAGGCGGGCACTGTCGATGTCCAGACGTCCGGCACTGGCCAGCGCACCGGCGTTGCCGTTGAGCAGCGCCCCGCTCAGGTTGACTGCCAGGTTGCCGTCGCGGCTGGAAACGGTGCCGTTGTCGCGGTTGTCGAGGCTGCTGCCCTGCAGGTTCACACCCTGCCAGCCGGAAAGCAGGCCATCGCGGTTGATGATGGCGCCGCTGATGACGGACAGCTGGCCGCTGCTGATGATTTTGCCAGCACGGTTGTCGAGCTGAGCACTGGTCAGGGTGTAGCTCTGATTGCTGGAAATTTCGCCGTTGCGATTGTCGACGGCGCCGATGCGGTTGAAGGTCAAAGGGCCTTCGCCGTTGATCAAGCCAGCGCTGTTGTTCAGCGTGCCGCCGTTGAGATCCAGACGCACAGCGCGGTTGCCGAGCAACTGGCCGCCCTGGTTGTCGAGGTCGGCGCTGTGGATGTCCAGCACGGTTGCCGCGTTGATCAGGCCATTGTTGCGGTTGAGCAGGCTGCCCTGGCTGGTCAGGCTCAGATCGCTGCGGCTGGTGAGCACGCCTTCGCTGTTGTCCAGGCTACCGGTCTGTACGCTGAGCGCGGCGGCGGCAATCTGGCCTTTGAGGTTGGCCAGGGCCTGTTCGATGTGCAGGGTCAGGGTCTGGTTGCTGAGCAGCTTGCCCGCGCTGTTGTCCAGGCTGCGCGCTTTGAGGGTGAAGGCCTGGCTGCTGGAGATTTCACCGCCCTGGTTGTGCACCGCGCCGACGTTGGGCAAGGTCAGTTCCGGAGCATTGAGCAGGCCTTGACGGTTGTCCAGGTCACCGCCGTTGAGGTCCAGCGTCAGGGCGCTGTTGCTGAAAAACTGCCCCGCCCGCGTGGCCAGTCCTTGCACAGTGGCCGTCAGGGCGAACTGGCTGCCGATGCGGCCGCCGAGGTTGCTGACCTGCTGCGCGCTCAGATCGAGGGTGCTGGCACTGCTGACCTCCCCACCCTCATTGTTGAACGCGCCGGTCGTCAGCTTCACCGCACCCTTGCCGCTGATGCGGCCGCCCTGGCTGTTGTCCAGGCTGGCGCTGGAAAGGGTCAGGCCTTGATCGGTGACCAGTTCGCCACCGCGGTTCAAGATCAGGCCGCGGCTGTCCAGGGTCAGCAGGCCTGCACTGGACAGCTTGCCACCGGTGTTATCGAGGCTGCCGACGTTCAGGTGCAACGCCCCTTCGCTACTGATCAGACCTTTCTGGTTGAGGGCCGCACCGGTGAGCAGGAGATCGATGTTGCGCTGGCTGAGCAGGCGCCCACCGCTGTTGTCCAGGCTGTCTGCTCGCAGGTCGATACCGGCTTTGCCGGACAGCAGGCCCTTGGCGCGGTTGAGGACGTTGGCGTAGGCGAGGATCAGGCTGCCTTGGGCCAATACCTGGCCGGCATCGTCGTTGTCGAGTTGGTCACCGGACAGCTCGATGTCCGCCTGTGAAGACAGTTCGCCGCCACGGTTGTCCAGAGTGTCGACGTGCACGTTCAAGGCCTGGGTGGCCGCCACCAACCCGTTCTGGCGGTTGTCCAGGTGCGCGCCTGTGAGCAGCAGCGCACCTTGGGCGATCAGCTTGCCATTCTGGTTATCCAACCCCTCAGTGCGGACCTCGACGTCTTGCTGGCCGACGATCTCACCCTCGCGGTTGTCGATGGCGCCTGCCTGCACCCGCAGCCGGGAGTCGCCGATCACGGTTCCGGCGCGGTTGTCGAACAGGCCGCTGGAGGTGATATCAACCGTGCCACGGCCGCTGAGCAGGCCTTGCTGGTTGTCCAGGTGGTCGACGGCCAGTTGCAGGCTGCGGTCGCCTTGCAGGGTGCCGGTGCGGTTGTCGCCGGTCACGGCGTTGACGCTCAGCTGGTTCTGGCTGGTGATGCGGCCCTGACGGTTGTCGAGATCTTTTGCGGTGACATTGGCGCTCTCTGTGGCCCTGATCTGGCCGCTGCGGTTGTCCAGATGGTCCGCGCGGGCCTCAAGGTTGGCGCCGCTCAGGGAGCCGTTGCGGTTATCGAGGGCACCTGCGCTGACGACTTTCAGGTTACGGCTGGCGATCACGCTGTTGCGGTTGCTGAACGCTTGCGCCTCGAGGTGTACGTCACCGTGGGCATTGCGGCTGTTGTCCGCATTGATCCCGGCTTCGATGATGCCGCTGTTGGTCAACTGCCCGCCGCTGCTCAGGGTGATGCTGTCGCGGGCGGCCAGGTTGTTGCTTAGGGTCAGGTTGCCACGGGTCTGCGCCCGCAACTGGCTGCCTGCGTAGACGGGGCCTTGGGCGTCCAGGCTTTGCGCCGTGACGTTTACGGCACCGCTGGCCGCCGTCTGGGCCAGGCTCAGGTGACCGTTGGCGTCGAGCTGGATGTCACCGGCGCTGGCCGCCAGATGACCGGCCAGCTTCACCCCGACGCCGGCTTCGGTGCCCACCAGCTTGATCGCACCGGCATACATGCCGCCCAGCGCGGAACTGTCGATGGCCAGTTGCGGCTTGGCCGAGCCGTCATCGGCACGGGCGGTGGCCTGCAGGGTCGCGGCGTCGACGTCGTTGCGCCCCGCCACGATGGCGAGATTGCGCGCGTTGATCTGTGCATTGATCTGGGCCGAGCGGGTGATGATCTCGAAACCATCGACATTGCTGGCGTTCAGGCCCTGGCCGTCGATGGAGATCGCGCCGCCATCGACCTGATAGCGCTGCACCCGGCCGTTCTCGACGATCGGCTTGCCGGTGGTCAAGGTCACCTGCGGGGTGTTGATGAAACCGCAGCCGTTGCAGGTCATGCCATAGGGGTTGGCGACAATGACCTTGGCCGATTGTCCGGCGACTTCGGTATAGCCACGCAGCTGGCTGGGATTGCCGCCGGTGACTTCGTTGAGAATGACGTTGGCGGCGGAGCCTGCCAGGTTCGGATTGCCAACGATGATGCCGCCCAGTTGAGTGTTCTGGGTGCGGCCGGTGGCGTTGTTGAGGATCACGCCCTGGCTGCCGACGTTGTAATCCTTGTACTGGTTATGGGACAGACCGGTCGCATTGGGTGTCGCAATGTTGACGATCGGCACACCGTTGCCGGCCTGTTGCAGGTTGGTCCCCGAACCACTGACCACGATGCCTTCGGCTTGCGCCCACAGCGGTTGCCAGAACATGACGTTGGCCAGCAGCAACGCCAGCGCGCGCTTGGGCAAGCCGCAGAATTGCTCACGGGGCTGAATCCGGGCCGAAGTTTGTCGGGCCAGAAAAGCGAACTGGCGAACGTCCATGTCGATTACCTACTGAAACGTGAAATCAGAGAAAGAGGTCTAGGCGAAAGTAGATCGGGGTTTCGCGATCGCTCATCGAGTCGGGGCGTTCCAGCGAATGGGCGAACGTCACCGACGTCGCGAAATGCTGGCCGCGGGCGAACAACTCGACCGAGTTGCTGGACACGCGACCATGCTGGTCGCCGTTGTAGCGATCGCCCCGGATCACGCCCTGGTCGTAGCCCAGTCCGATGCCGTATTCATAAAGGACCGGTCGCAACCAGGCGAGGTTGACCGGACGCGTCCAGCGCAGGTCATTGCGCCAATAGCCGCCGCTGTCACCGGACAGGTTCTGGTCCTTGATGCCGCGCATCGACGACTGTCCGCTCAAGCTCATGCGTTGGGGGCTGAACAACACATCTTCACTGCGCTGCCCGGTGGCCAGGCTGGTGAAGCTGAACGTTTCGCCCCACAGGTTGAAGCCCTGCAGGTAGCTCACGGTGGCGGTGTATTTGCGATAGCGGTCGTTGGGGTCGCCGTGCTGTTCGACCTTGCGACTTTGTGCATCGAAAGCGCCGATGCCTTGCTGCATGCCCAGATCGAGGTTGACGAACGCATTGCCGATACGGCGGCCGTGGTTGATGCCGAACTGGGCCTCGCTGATGCGGTTGCTGCTGACTTCCAGGCGGTTGCCGTTCAAGTAGTTGTTGCTGCGCAGATAGGCCAGGCCGCCGTTGATTGATGTTTTGCTGACTGAGTCGCGATGTATCACGCGCTCTGCGCGAAACTGATGATTCTGGCTGTCACCGTTTTGCTTGAAGGCAAAGCCGTTGCCATAAGCCTGCGAGCCGTATTCGCTCTGGCTGTAGGAATAATTGAAGTTCCACCAGCCCCACGGCACGCTGTAGTACGCCGTGGTGCTTTTGGAGCTGCGATGGTGGTCGCTGACCGCATCGTGGCTGCCGCGCAGTACCAACTGGTCGGCGAGCCCCAAGGGGCTGTCCCAATCAAGACCCGCCCCCCACTGCTGCTGACCGGTGCTGCGCTGGCCATCGTTGTTGCGCGACAGCGAAGCACGCCAAGGCTTTTGTGCAGCATTCCTGACCAGCACGGTACTGCCCCCCACCGCCTCGCCGGGCGCCAGCTCCATTTGTGCACCGTTGGACGGCAGGCGATTGAGCTGGTCGACCAGCTGCTCGACTTCGCGCAAATCGAGCAGCTCGCCTACATGGCCCGGAAAAGCCATGTTCACTTCCCGTGGCGATAACCCGCTGTCATCGGCAGGTCGAATGCCTTCCAGGCGGCCTTCAACCACTTGAAGCGTGAGGATGCCGGTCGACAGGTCCTGTTGCGGCAGGTAGGCACGACTGGTGACCAGGCCCAGTTGCAGATAGCGGTCGGTGACGACCCCGAGCAACTCGTTGAGTTGTGCAACACCCAGGCATTGACCCAGGTATGGCTGCACGAGTTCGGCCTTTTGGGCAGGACCCAGTGCATCGGCGCCCTGAATGTCGATACGCTGGATGGTGAAGCAGCGAGCGTCCTCCACGGCTGGAGGCGCAGGAGCGCTGAGTTGTTCACCAGGCAGGTTCTTGAGGTCATCCAAGCGCTGCCGCTGCTCTTGCAGCAGGCGATCCTGACGGTCGCGAATGAAGTCCTGCTCGCCCGGTGTGGTGGGCGCCGCGAAGACCTTAGTTGCACAACAAAGCAATACCGCGAAATACGGACTTGCACGGCGTCCTGCCCTTGACCACATATTCAATCCTTGATGCCAGAATGGCTTTGTATCAACTCGAAAGGGGCGCGATGATAGGGACGCTGTATATTGACGTCAAGATTAAATAAGTAAGCCTTTGATATTATTGGTAAATTAATCGTTCACATACTCTTCGGGCTCGACTTCTCTCAACTAACATTACTTAAGATTTTTCCTACTAAACAATTCACCAATCCTCATGGACCGCACACTCTTACTTATGGAAGCGAACCATTAAAATTACAGTACGGCCCACACAGAAATCTGATCGCATGATACTAAGAACTCCAATGATGCTGATGTATCGCGGCATGAATCATCACCCGGTCAATCCTCAATGTGGTGAAAACACTTTGCGCTGATCAGCGTTGCGGTGGGCAACGCGTTTCTCTACATTTCCGAAAGCAACGTTCGAGTACCCCGGCCCTTTTTGCGCAAGAGACACAGCACCATGGACCTCACCACCCTCCTGCTCTTCATCCCCGCCTGCTTCGCCTTGAACATGGCCCCAGGCCCCAACAACCTGTTGTCCATCAACAATGCCGCCCACCACGGCTACAAGGCCGCCTGCCTGGCAGGCTTCGGACGTCTGGTGGCCTTCAGTGGGATGATCGCGCTGGCAGCCATGGGCCTGGCCGCGGTCTTGTTCGCTTCCGAGTGGTTGTTCCTGGTCATCAAGACGGTGGGGGCGCTGTACCTGCTCTGGCTGGCGTGGAGCCTGTGGACCGGCGAGCCCGCCGACATGGCAGATGACGCCACGGCCGGCCGTCCGAGCTTGTGGTTGATGCTGCGCCGCGAGTTCCTGATCGCGGCGGGCAACCCCAAGGCGATCCTCATCTTTACCGCGTTCCTGCCGCAGTTCGTCGACCCGCAGCAACCGGTGGGTGCCCAGTTCGCCGTACTCGGTACACTGTTTCTGGTACTGGAGTGGATTGCGGTGGGTCTGTATGCGTACCTGGGCGTGAACCTCAAGCGCTGGCTGAACACAGTGCAGGCCAAACGTCGCCTCAATCGCGCCTGTGGTGGCTTGCTGGGGCTGGCAGGCGTCGGCCTGCTGTTCGCCCGCCGCGGGCATGCCTGAAGTGCCAGTATCGGCCGGTAGCAACTGGTAACGGGCATTCGTTTGGATGCAACGAACCTTGTTGCGAAGTCGACGTCCGACCTAGGCACGCCCATCGCCTGAGGTCCGCTTATGAAAGAAGCCATCGCCAAGAAATACCGTCTGATCATCAAGACCATGGGCTATGTCGGCTGGTCCCTGTTCTGGCTGCTGCTGTGGGATATCGCGGTCACCGTCGACTTCATGCTGTTCCTCAATACCAAGCTGAGCCTGCCAATCATGCCGTTGACCCTGCTGGGCTCGGCGCTGATCGTATTGATCAGCTTCCGCAACAGCAGCGCGTACAACCGTTGGTGGGAAGCTCGGACATTGTGGGGCTTGCTGGTCAACGCATCGCGCAGCTACGCGCGTCAGGTGCTGACCCTGATCGACGACGTAGGTGATGACGTGAACCCGGTCAAGGCCACCCTGTTGCGGCGTCACGTGGCCTACGTGAACTGCCTGGCGGCGCACGTACGGCACATACCCTGCCCACCGGAAGTGGCAGCGTTCATCAGCGCCGAGGAATTCGAACGGCGCAACAGCACCAACAACTTTTCCAACGACCTCATCACCGGCTCCGCTGCCCTGCTGGCGCGTGAATACAAGGCTGGGCGCCTGGACAGCATCCGCCTGGCGCGCCTGGAATCGACGCTGGTGGACATCTCCAACTGCCAGGGCGGCATGGAGCGTATCGCCAACACGCCACTGCCTTTTCCCTACGTCTACTTTCCTCGCCTGTTCATCACCGTGTTCTGCCTGATCGTACCGATCGGCCTGGTAGAGTCACTGGAATGGTTCACACCGCTGGCGTCTACCGTGGTCGGTTTCATGCTGCTGGCCATCGAGCGCATCGGCACCGACTTGCAGAGCCCGTTCAAGGTCAGCGAACACCAGATCCAGATGGATTCGCTGTGCGAGAACATCGAGCGCAACCTGCAGTCGATGCAGCGTGACACGCAGGAAATGCGTTCCGCCTGACCTTCCGCTATCTTCGTGACCACCGAGCGCCCTTTGCCAAGGGCGCATCGATCCTACAGACCTCACCTGGAAAATCCCCTGATGAAAGCCATCGCTTATACCCAGAACGGCGCAGCCTCCGTGCTCACCGACCTGCAACTGCCCGCGCCCACACCGGGCCCGCGTGATCTGCTGGTGCAGGTCCAGGCCATTTCGGTCAACCCGGTCGACACCAAGGTGCGCAGCGGCGCTGCCGTGACCGAGCCGCGCGTGCTGGGTTGGGATGCGGTCGGCATCGTCCAGCAGGTGGGCGATCAGGTCAGCCTGTTCAAGGTCGGTGACAGCGTGTTCTACGCCGGGGCCATCGACCGTCCGGGCAGCAACAGCGAGCTGCATCTGGTGGATGAGCGGATCGTCGGGCACAAACCGCAAAGCCTGGACAACGCCCATGCCGCCGCCCTGCCGCTGACCTCGATCACTGCCTGGGAATTGCTGTTCGACCGTCTGGGCGTGCCCGAGGGCGGTGGTGAAGGCCAGAGCCTGCTGATCATCGGCGCGGCAGGTGGCGTTGGCTCGATCCTTACGCAATTGGCGCGCAAGCTGACCAAGCTGACCGTGATCGGCACAGCGTCGCGGGATGAAACACGTCAGTGGGTGACCGATCTGGGCGCTCACCATGTGATCGATCACAGCCAGCCGCTGGTGGCGCAGCTGGAAGCCATCGGGGTTGGCCAGGTCGACCACGTGGCCAGCCTGACCCACACCGACAAGCACTTCGAGCAACTGATCGAAGCCTTGCGCCCTCAGGGTCAGCTGGCCTTGATCGACGACCCGAAGACCCTCGACGTGATGCCGATGAAGCGCAAGGCTCTGTCGCTGCACTGGGAGCTGATGTTCACGCGCTCGCTGTTCCAGACTCCGGACATGATCAAGCAGCACGAGCTGCTCGAGCGCGTGGCCGAACTGATCGACAGCGGCGTGTTGCGCACCACCCTGGGCGAGCACTACGGGGTGATCAACGCCGCCAACCTGATCCGTGCCCACGAGCTGATCGAAAGCGGCACGGCCAAGGGCAAGATCGTCCTGGAAGGCTTCTAAGCCTCAACGTGCGCCCGGCACCTGCCGGGCGCTTTCCCAACCGCCGCCCAAGGCCAGGAACAGGTTGATCTGTTCCATGGCGACCTGGGTGTTCGCCGCCGCCAGTTGGCCACGCACATCGGTGTAGGTGCGCGTTGCCTGCAAGTCCGCCAGGAACGACGCGCGGCCGGCCCGGAAAAACTGATGGGTCTGATCCGCCGCCTGCTGCGCCGATCGCTCGGCGTCGGCCAGGGCATCGCGACGCTGCAGCAAGGCGGCGTATTGCGCCAGGCCCGTCTGGGTCTCGCGAATGGCGTTGAGCACCACCCCATCGAAATTGGCCAGCGCAGCCTGGGTCGAAGCTTCGGTCTCGCGAATCCGTGCCCGGGCGCCGTTGGTGGGCACGTTCCAGTTGATCAGCGGGCCGATGCCCCAGCGATTGGTTGCCGGATGCCCGAGGTCATCGAGAATACCCACGGTGCCGACCGTGGCGCCGATGCTGATGTCCGGGTACAGCTGACCGGTGGCCACGCCGATGTTGGCGGTGGCCGCCGCCAAACGGCGTTCGGCCTGGCGGATGTCGGGACGACGCTTGAGCAGCGCCGCACCATCGCCCACCGGCATCAGCTGATTGATACGCGGCAGCTCGGCGCAGCTGGCCACGTCGGCAGGCAGCTGTGCAACCGGCGTGGCCAGCAGCATCGATAATTTGTACAGGCCCGCCTGACGCGATGCCTGATAGCGCGGCAGCTCCGCGCCCAGGGACTTGTATTGGGTTTCGGAGCGCGTGACCTGGGTTTCGTCGCCACGGCCGGCATCGCGCAGGCGCTGGGTCAGTTGCACGCCTTCCTGCTGCAGTTCGAGCGAATGCCGGGCGATCTCGTATTCTTCGTTGGCCGCGCAGACCTGGGTATAGGCGCGCACCACATCGGCTACCACGGTAATGCGCGCCGTATCCGCTGCGGCCTGGGTGGCGTCGGCGTTGGCGCGTGCCGCCTCGATGCCGCGCTTGAGCGTCCCCCACAGGTCGAACTGGTAGGACAGGTTGATGGACGCGCTGCCCAGGTTATCCACCGGCAGCTTTTCGGTCAGCAGGAACGCTTCGCCCGACTCCTGCACACGTTGCGCCTCGGCCTTGGCATTGAAGTCGAAGCCGCCTTCGGCCTGGGCCTGCTCGATCTGCGCACGGGAGCGGGCAATGTTCGCCGCCGCCACGCGCAGGTCAGTGTTGGATGCCATGGCCTGGCGCACCAGCGCATCCAGGCGAGGGTCGTGGTACAGCTTCCACCAGTCCTGCGGGACCGGCGCCGACACCACATTGCTGTCGCCTTCGGCCAGCGAGCCCTGCAAATCGGCTCGGTTGAGCGCCGCCGCCTCAGGGGTATGGTAGTCGGGCCCGACCATCTGGCAGGCCGACAACAGCAGCGCCGACGCGAGGGCGGAAAGACGCAGGGCCTTGCTCATTGCGCCGCTCCCGCCACCACACCGTCTTCGATGATCGACACCGTGGCCGTGCGGCCGGCGATCAGGCGATAGCCCTCGGGCAGGCTTTCGAAGGCGATGCGCACGGGAATCCGCTGCGCCAGGCGCACCCAGCTGAAGGCCGGATTGACGTTGGGCAGCAGGTTGCTGCCACTGCTGCGATCGCGGTCTTCGATGCCGGCCGAGATGCTCTGCACCCGGCCTTGCAGACGGGTGTTGTCGCCCATCATACGAATGTCCACGGCCTGGCCAACGTGAATCACGCCCAGTTTGGTTTCCTCGAAATAGCCATCGATATGAAACGAGGTGCCATCCACCACGGCCAGCACGGCGCGGCCTGCGGTGACGAACTCGCGCGGGCGTGGCGCGCGGTCGTTGATGAAGCCGTCCACCGGGCTGCGGATCACCGAGCGATCGAGGTTCAGTTGCGCGGCATCCACGGCGACCTGGGCTTCGGACAACGCAGCCAGGGCACGCAGTTGCCGCGACTGGCTCTCTTCGAGCTGCTCGCGGGCGACCAGGTTGCCCAGGCCACGGTTGCGCCGCAGTTCACGCTCGGCCTGGGCCAGGGTTTCCTTGCGCTCGGCCATGCTCGCCTGGGCCTGACGCAAGGCCAGGCGGAAACGATCCTGATCGATGGTGAACAGCACGTCTCCGGCCTTGATCGGCTGGTTGTCGTGCACGTTGACGTGTTCGATCAGGCCGGACACGTCCGGCGCGATCTGGATGATGTCGGCGCGGACATGGCCGTCACGGGTCCAGGGCGCATACATGTAGTACATCACCATGCGCCAGACGATGAACGCCGCCAGGCACACGAACAGCAGGGTCAAGACCAGGCGGCCAAAGGTAAGTATCGGTTTTTTCATAGCATCAGGCTTCGACAGAGAGCGTCCACCGCGCCGAGCAGCACAGCGTAGAGAGCGACGTTGAAAAGAGCCCGGTGCCAGACCAGGCGGTAGAAATGCAGGCGGTTGAGCACGCCATGCAGCAACAGAAACAGGCCGTAGGTGAACACCATCATCACCAGCACGGTGGGCAGGAAGATCCCGCTGATATCCAGTTCACCAATCACAGCGGAGCTCCATCGATGCCATGCGGCAGTTGTTCGGCGGCCTCGCCCGCCTCGGTGACCACTTCGGTACCCGGCAGCAATGCCAGGCGCAGGCCGCTCAAGGCATGTAGCAGATGCTCGCGCGCCTCTTCGGCCTCGGCCATGGCCTGCACCGTCAAACCACGGCGCGCGCGGTCCATGGTCATGAGCAGACCCATCGGGGCGGGCAGGCGTTCACCGGCTTTGCGACAGGCCTGGAAATACCCGCCCACCTCTTCGATCACCTGATGCAGCAACGGCTGTACGGCAGCCGGCACACGCGGGCTGTAGGCCTGCATGTCGAGCAGGTTCAGCGCCACGCGGACATCGCGCAGTGCCGCGCTGGTGTCCTGGCCGGTCATGGTCAGGCGTGGCAGGTGCTGCATCAGCCGGTCGAGCATCTGCACGCCCATCGCGCGCTGTTCGGCCAGGCTCGCCGGGCGGGTGATGTGCACTACGTCGCGCCAGCTGAACCGGGTCAGGCGCTTGGCCGCCAGCTCCACGCCGAAGGGCCGCACCACCAGGGTCCAGACGAAAGCGAACAACAGGCCCACCGGACCGGCCAGGTTGCTGTTGGCGAAATTCATGAAGTCCGCGTCGTAGGCGCCCTGAATGCTGATGAAGGACGAGGTGTTGACGATGGTCAGCAAGGTGCCGAGGAAAAACCGCGGCTGCACGGTCAAGGTACCGACGACGATGAAGGGCACCGAGAAGGCCAGCACCAGCATCGGAAAGTCATGCAGGTTGGGCAGCACCAGAAACAGGTAGAGGCTGGCGAACACCACGGACATCACGGTCCAGAAGAAGAACCGGTAGATCTGCGGTGCGGGGTCGTCCATGGCAGCGAAGAAACTGCAAGCCACGGCGGCCAGGATCACTGCGCTGGCACCGTCGGTCCAGCCCAGCAGAATCCACAGTACCGATGCGACGATGATCGCGGTGACCGTGGAGAACACCGAATACAGCATCAGCCCGCGGTCCAGGAACGGCTTGAGTCGTCCCAGCCGCCAGTGGCGGTAGACCGCTCGCCATGGCAGGCGGCTGTCGGTCTTGATCGCCAGTTCCAGGCTGCGCAGGTCCTGCCACAGGTCGATCCATTCGCCCAACCGGTACACCGCATTGGAAAACATCAGTTCGCGGCGGTCATCCAATTGCTCAGGGGTTGGCCGCAGGGCGTGCAGTTCATCGCGCAGCGCTTGCCAGCGGGCCTGATCGGGGTCGTCCACACTGTCCTTGAGCCATTGCCGAGCAGATGCCATGACCGGCGCCAGGCGCTCTACCAATTCGGGGGTACGGCGCTCGATGGCGAACAGCGCGTCATCCAGCGCATCGATAACCGGCAGCAGATGGATCATGCGCCCGCGCAGCTCCCTGGCATTGCGCACCAGCTGTGGCCGCGCCCCTTCGTGGGGAAGCTGGCCGATCATCATCTCCAGCGAATTGAACGTGCCGACCATGGCCGAACGCAGCGGGCCGACTTCCTCGCCTTTGACGTCCCGCGCCAGGAAGTGATCGCTGTAGCCGGCGGCATCGTCGAACCACTTGCCAGCGGCACCGACGAACACCGGCGTGAGCCGGCGCGGCCAGAACATCGCGCCCACCACGGCGGCGCAGACGATGCCCAGGCAGATCTCCTGAAAGCGCGAGCTGGCGATGTCGAACACCGCCGTGGGATTGTCCACCACCGGCAGGGCGATCAACGGCAAGGTGTAACCCGACAGCATGAAGGCGTAGCTGTTGGCAGTGCGCAGGTGCAACGACAGGTACAACAGGGTGCCGGTCCACAGGGCAATCACCGTGGCCAGCAGAAACGGCGTCTGCACGAACAGCGGCACGAACAGCACCGCCGCCGCAGCGCCGGTGAACGTCCCCACCGCACGGTACACCGCTTTGGAACTGGTGGGCCCGACGAAAGGACTGGAAACGATGTAGACGGTCGCCATCGCCCAATACGGGCGCGGCATCTGCAGGATCATGGCGATGTACAGGGCAATCATCGAGGCGGCGAAGGTTCGCACGCCGTAGAACCAATCCCGGGCCGGGGGCACATCGCTGAAGAAACCTTTCACGGGTAACCACCGGGCGTGCCCTGTCCCGCTTCCTCGAAGGCACGCACCACACGCAGAGCCGCCTCCAGGTCCGCCGGGGCGATGTCCTTGAGCACTTCACGGCGCAAGCGCACCAACTCGCCTTCGATGGACTCGGCCAGGTCGCGGCCACTCGGTGTCAGGCTCAAGGCCTTGGCGCGGCGGTCGGTGGGGTCTTCGGTGCGAACCACGTAGCCGGCCGTGCACAGTTGGTCGAGCAGGCGAACCAGTGAGGGGCTTTCCAGGCCAGCGGCCTGCGCCACCGTGACCTGGCGGACACCGTCGCCCAGGCGCACGATCAGTAACAAAGGCACGGCGCAGGCTTCGGACACACCATAGTTGGCCAGGGTGGCCTGACAGATTCGCCGCCAGTGGCGCGAGGCAACCACCATGCCGCTGCTGATGTTCAACTGGAGCTTGTCGATATTCATCGGGAAGGTGCGAATATTCATAGTTTGCTAACTATCTATATTCGCGGAACGGAAACATTTCGTCAAGAATGCCCGACCGAATGTAATCCCTTGTAGGAGCGGTCATCGGCCGCGGAGAACACGCCGCAGGGTGTCAGACACATCCACAAACCGTTCGCAGCCGCAGACCGCTCCTACAGTGGAACGTGAGCGGCCGCGAGCAGGTAACTCCTTACCGCTCGTGCAATGCCTCGGCGCGGGACTTGATGATCGGCTTGAGCAGGTAGCTCAGCACGCTCTTCTTGCCGGTGATGATGTCCACCGAAGCCACCATCCCGGGAATGATCAGCAGCGGCTTTTCATCGGAGCCCAGATGACTCTTGTTGGTCCGCAGCTTGATCAGATAGAAGGTGTTCTTCTTCTCTTCATCCTGCACGGTGTCGGCGCCGATCTGTTCCAGGGTGCCTTCCAGACCGCCGTAGATGGTGTAGTCATAGGCCGTGAACTTGATCATCGCCTTCTGCCCCGGATGCAGGAACGCAATGTCCTGCGGACGAATCCGCGCTTCCACCAGCAGGCTGTCATCCAAAGGCACGATCTCGGCCATGTCGCTACCCGGCTGGATCACCCCACCGACCGTGTTGACCAGCACCTGCTTGACGATCCCGCGCACTGGCGAGGTCACCATGGTACGGCTCACCCGATCTTCCAGCCCCTTGGCCGTGGCCTGGGTCTTGGCCAGATCGGTACGCGCCTCGTTCAACTGCGTCAGCGCCTCACTGCGGAATTTGCCGCGGGTCTCGTCGATCTTGCGCTGGACCTCACCAATCGCCGCCTGCGCACGCGGCACTGCCAGCGTGGTGCCGTCGAGCATGCCGCGGGTTTCCACTTCCGAACGGCGCAGACGCAGCACTTCGACGGGCGAAATCGCGCCCCTGGCCACCAGCGGTTCCGACATGCTGATCTCCTGGCGCAGCAGGTTCAGGCTGTTGCGGTACTGCTCGGCCTTGGAGGTGAACTCACGCAGCTCCTGCTGACGCTGCACCAGCTGCTGCTGCAGGCCGCCGACTTCATCGGCCAACTGCTGGCGACGGCTCATGTACAGCGACTCTTCGTTGGCCGCCTGGCTGGGCACTGACTTGCGCGCCTGGGCGGTGATGTTCAGCGGCCGGTTTTCCACCTCGGCACTCAGGCGCTCCACGCGCAGCTCCATGGCCACACGGTCGGCTTCGGTTTCGCCGACGTTGGACGCGAAGCGCGTGTCGTCCAGGCGAATCAGCGGCGCGCCCGCTTCGACGATCTGCCCTTCCTTGACGTAGATCTGGGCGACGATACCGCCCTCCAGGTTCTGGATTTTCTGGATGCGCGAAGAAGGAATCGCCTTGCCGTCGCCCTTGGTCACCTCGTCGATCACCGCAAAGTGCGCCCAGGCGA
Source organism: Pseudomonas coleopterorum (assembly GCF_900105555.1). NCBI lineage: Bacteria > Pseudomonadati > Pseudomonadota > Gammaproteobacteria > Pseudomonadales > Pseudomonadaceae > Pseudomonas > Pseudomonas coleopterorum. The sequence goes on along the minus strand of NZ_FNTZ01000001.1, from coordinate 4,809,149 downwards.
GCAGAAACACGAAGAACGCGATCACGCCCCAGATGGTCAGGCGCACGATGCGCGGCGCATCGTCGATCAGCGCCTTTTCGACCTCGGGCAACGGCTGGCCATCGAGCGAATCGGAGCCCTTGAAGTAGCGCACCAGGGAATTCTTGAAGCCGCCGGAGGAGGATTTAAGCAACACTGATCTGCCCCTTCTTCAACGCTTCCATGACGGCAGCCTTCGGCCCGTCCGCCAGAATCTGCCCGCGGTCGATCACCAGCAGGCGGTCAACCAGGCTCAGCAACGACGCACGGTGGGTAACCAGAATCACGGTCTTGTTCTCGATGACGGCTTGCAGGCGCGCTTTCAGGCGCTCCTCGCCGGTGTTGTCCATGGCGCTGGTGGGTTCGTCCAGCAAGAGAATCGGTGGATTGAGCAACAGCGCCCGCGCCAGCGCCACGTTCTGCCGCTGACCGCCAGAGAGATTCTGTCCGCGCTCGCCAACCTGCAGTTCATAGCCCTGCGGATGCAGGCGGGCGAACTCGTGCACACCGGCCAGTTCGGCGGCCTGCAGGACCATCTCGTCATCGACGTAGCGGGCGCCCGACACCAGGTTGTCACGCAAGGTACCGGCCAGCAGTTGGATGTCCTGCGGTACGTAGCCGATGTTGTGGCGCAGCTCGCTGACATCGATCTGGCGAATGTCCACGCCATCGACCAGCAGCGAGCCGGCGTCAGGCTGGTACAGCCCTACCAGCAGCTTGGCCAGCGAGCTCTTGCCCGAGCCACTGCGGCCAATGATGCCGATCTTCTCGCCGGGGCGCACGGTCAGGTTGATGCCGTGCAGCGCCTGGTTCTGCTGGTTCGGGTAGGTGAAGTCGACGTTGCGGAACTCCATGGCCCCCTGCAGCACCTGGCGGCTCATCGGGCGCTCGTCGAAATTGCGCTCCTGGGGCAGTTCCATCATCTGGTCGACCGAGACCATGGTGACCTTGGCCTGCTGGTAACGGGTCAGCAGACCGGACAGTTGCGCCAGCGGCGCCAGCGCGCGGCCACTCAACATGTAGCAGGCCACCAGGCCGCCCATGCTCAGGTTGCCTTCGATGATCTGGTAGACACCGAAGATGATGATCGCCACACCGGCCAGTTGCTGAATCAGCAAGGTGATGTTCATGGCCAGGCTGGACAGCGTCTTGACCCGCAATTCCAGGCGGCTGAGCGTACCGATGGTCTGTTCCCACTGGTACTGGCGCTCGCTTTCGGCGTTGTTGACCTTGACCGCATCGAGGCCACCCAGGGTCTCGATCAGGCTCGACTGGCGCTCGGCGGCCAGCGCCATGGTGCGCTCCAGGGTCTTGGTCAGGGGCTTTTGCAGGAAATGCCCGATGCCCAGCGCCAGCGGGAACGCGATGATCGGAATCCACACCAGATGCCCGCCCAGCAAGGCGATCACCAGCAGGATGAGGATGGTGAACGGCAGGTCGATCAGGCTGGTCAGGGTCAGCGACGTGAGAAAGTCGCGCATGCCCTGGAATTCATGAATGTTCTGCGCGTAGCTGCCCACGCGCGCCGGACGGTTTTTCATCGACATGCCGACGATGCGTTCGAACAGCGTGGCCGAGATGATCAGGTCGGTCTTCTTGCCGGCCAGGTCCAGGCACAGGCTGCGCAGCCCCTTGAGCAGCAGGTCGAAGAGGTAGGCACCGCAGATGCCCACCGCCAGCACCCACAGGGTCGCGGTGGCCTGGTTGGGCACGACGCGGTCATAGACGTTCATCACGAACAGGGGCGCGGCCAGGGCAATGATATTGATCACCAGGCTGGCGGCGATGGCGTCGGCATACAGCCAGCGCGAACGCTTGAGGGTGTCGCGGAACCAGGAATGGGCACGCGGGATCAGCGAGCCATTGGTAACGTCGAACTTGTGCTGCGGCTGGGCGAAAAACACCCGGCCGGTGAAATCCTGAACCAGCGTTTCGCGCGCCACGCGCACTTCACCACCATCGCTTTCACTGAGCAGCAACCGCGCGGTATCGCCTTCCCAGCCCAATAGCACGGCGCAGCGCGCGTCCTTGAGCATCAGCATGGCCGGCAGGGCTATGGACGGAATCTGATCCAGCTTGCGTTGCAGTACACGGCCTTGCAGGCCGGCGCGTGCAGCGGCGCGCGGCAGCAGGTCAGCGGTCAGACGCTGCGAGGGCAACGGCAGGCCGGTGGTCAGCATGGCCCGGCTGGCGGGCTTGTGATGCAGCGAGCACAGGGTCAGCAGGCCGTCGAGCAACGGATCATCGTGCTGGCTGCGTGGGTCCTGGCTGAGTAGTACCGAACTTAATTCCGAATCCACGCTGACACTCTCTTATCGCTCATTGAACACCTCGACCCTATCAGGATCAGTTCATCCCGCCTGGTCTGGCAGCGGTTTGGGTTGCATTTGCACAAGGGATGCCAGCGTACACGCTGGTCGCTGGCTTCGCATGAGCTCGTTTGGCAAACGGATGCACGGCGAGTCGAGCAACCTGGATAGCCATGGGGTGTGTTTCATCGCTGATTCAATCCGACCGGGGTGAGCAGTCGTTTCGCCAATCAACAGTCAGTGGCCATTTGGCATCCGTGCCCCGGTGAAAAAATTTCTTCAATCAACACAAGGAGTTAGCCTTTATAACTTGCACACCAACAATTACGAACTTTCCGTTGTGATGTTTGTCCATCCACCCATGTTGTGTGCCTGACATATAACGGTAAGCCTGAACTGGCCATTTTCGCACCGGCGACTCGCACGCAAAGCCCCAGGCCATTTACCGTTCATCCACGCTCCACGTACTGTGCAGCCCGCGCCTGGCAGGCTTTGTGCTATATCCGGCTTTCTTGCGACGCATCCATGGCGAGCACTCCTGACGACATCTCCCGGATATTCCAGAAGCGACTTTTTTTGTCACATCAACCGGCGAAAAATGTCAGTCGTGGTCGTCTTGACGTCAATGAACTCACGCTGTTGAAGCGTTTTGCATACCTAAGAAATATCAATGTGACATTACACAATGGATTGTTTAGGATGGCGCCAAATAGGTCAATACATTGTCATAAAGTTCATTTTAGCGGATTTAAGACAATAGTTTGACGTCAATATTACAACATACAATACGTACCGAATGCCCGTCGCCTTCACTGACGATGTTCAGGCACCGTACCAAACGAATCGTCACCCCGGAGAGTCACCCACATGAGCAGTGTTGTTGCCATCGTCAAAAGCATTGTTGGCCAAGTATTCGCAGTGTCCCCCGAGGGGATTCGCCGAGTGCTTATCGAAGGGGATCGGCTATTCGCCGGGGAGCAGGTCGTCACGGGTGAAGCCGGTGCGGTCACGTTGGCGCTGGCCGATGGCCGCACCATCGATCTGGGGCGCGACACTCAATGGAGTGCCAACACGCCCGACTCCATCGCCGACCTGAGCGCGGCCACGGCTCAGGCGGCCCCTTCGGTAGAAGAGTTGCAGCAGGCTATCGCGGCCGGCGCCGACCCTACCCAGGATCTGGAAGCCACTGCTGCAGGCCCGGGCGCGAACGACACCGGCGGTGAAGGCGGCGGTAGCCACAGCTTCGTACTGCTCAGCGAAACCGCAGGCGAAGTCGATCCTACCGTGGGCTACCCCACCGAAGGTCCGAACGCGGGTGCAGCGCAAAATACACGCGAGATCGAAGGCGATACCAACCCGATCAACGCCGACACCGGTAACGATCCGGCCGTCCAGCGCACGGCCACGCTGACCGTGACGGCGACGACCGCCATCACCGAAGCCGGCGGCGTGATCACTTACACCGCCACCGTGACCCAGGCACCTTCTGCCGACCTGACCGTCAACCTGTCCAATGGCCAATCGGTGCTCATTCCCGCCGGCCAGACCACAGGCGCCGTCAACGTCACCGTGCCGGACACCAACACGCCTTACATCGATCCGTCGCAGATCTCCGTAACCGTCACCGGCACCACCGGCGGTGGCGACCTGGCGGTCACCACCGATCCGACCCCGGCCGTCACCCGTGTCGACGACACCATCGACGTCACCACCGTGACCCTGACCGTGGGCAACAACCCCGTCACCGAAGGCACGACGATCACTTACACCGCCGTGCTCACCAATCCGGCGCAGACGCCGGTAACCGTGACCCTGTCAAACGGCTCCACCATTACCATCGCGGCTGGTCAGTCGTCGGGGTCGATCGACGTGGCCGCACCGGCCAACGACGTCTACAACAACCCGACCACCCTCAACACCACCATCACCGGCGCTACCGGTGGCAATTTCGAAAGCCTGGTGCCAAGCACAACGCCTGCGGTGGTCAACATCGTCGACTCGATCGACACGACGACCGTCGTGCTCACCGCGACCACTCCGGCCGGCGGCGCCGTCGAGAACGGCACCATCGTTTACACCGCTACAGTAGGCGCGCCTGTCACCGGTTCCCCGGTTGTCGTGACCCTGTCCAACAACCAGACCATTACCATCGCGGTCGGTGAAACCAGCGGTACCGTTTCCTACACCTTGGGCAATGACGTCTACAACGGCGCTGCCACCGTCAGCACCGCGATCACCGGCGTAACCGGTGGCAACTACGAGCAGCTGACCCCGAACACCACACCGGTCGTGACGCCGGTTGGCGATAGCGTTGATGTCACCAACGTCGTGTTGACCGCCACCGTTCCAGCGGGCGGCGCTGTTGAGAATGGCACTATCGTTTACACCGCTACGGTAGGCGCGCCTGTTACCGGTTCCCCGGTTGTCGTGACTTTGTCGAACAACCAGACCATTACCATCGCAGTGGGCGAAACCAGCGGTACCGTTTCGTACACCCTCGGCAACGACGTCTACAACGGCGCCGATACCGTCAGCACCGCGATCACCGGCGTAACCGGTGGCAACTACGAGCAACTGACGCCGAACACAACGCCGGTCGTGACGCCGGTTGGCGATAGCGTTGATGTCACCAACGTCGTGTTGACCGCTACCGTTCCAGCGGGCGGCGCTGTTGAGAATGGCACTATCGTTTACACCGCTACCGTTGGCGCGCCTGTCACGGGTTCGCCAGTGGTTGTGACCCTGTCTAACAACCAGACCATCACCATTGGTGTAGGCGAAACCAGCGGCTCGGTTTCCTTCCCTCTGGGCAACGACGTCTACAACGGCGCCGCCACCGTCAGCACCGCGATCACTGGCGTAACCGGTGGCAACTACGAGCAGCTGACGCCGAACACAACGCCGGTCGTGACCCCGGTTGGCGATAGCGTTGACGTGACCAACGTCGTACTGACCGCTACCGTTCCAGCTGGCGGCGCCGTTGAGAATGGCACCATCGTTTACACCGCTACCGTTGGCGCACCTGTCACCGGTTCCCCGGTTGTTGTGACCCTGTCTAACAACCAGACCATCACCATTGGTGTAGGCGAAACCAGCGGCTCGGTTTCCTTCCCTCTGGGCAATGACGTCTACAACGGCGCCGCCACCGTCAGCACCGCGATCACCGGCGTAACCGGCGGCAACTACGAGCAGCTGACGCCGAACACCACACCGGTTGTGACGCCGGTTGGCGATAGCGTTGATGTCACCAACGTCGTGTTGACCGCTACCGTTCCAGCGGGCGGCGCTGTTGAGAATGGCACTATCGTTTACACCGCTACCGTTGGCGCGCCTGTCACGGGTTCGCCAGTGGTTGTGACCCTGTCTAACAACCAGACCATCACCATTGGTGTAGGCGAAACCAGCGGCTCGGTTTCCTTCCCTCTGGGCAACGACGTCTACAACGGCGCCGCCACCGTCAGCACCGCGATCACCGGCGTAACCGGCGGCAACTACGAGCAACTCACCCCGAACACTACGCCGGTCGTGACGCCAGTTGGCGATAGCGTTGACGTGACCAATGTCGTGTTGACCGCTACCGTTCCAGCAGGCGGCGCCCTGGAAAACGGCACGATCCTCTATAAGGCTACCGTTGGCGCACCTGTCACCGGCTCGCCGGTTGTCGTAACCCTGTCGAACAACCAGACCATTACCATCGGGGTCGGTGAAACCAGCGGCACTGTCTCCTACACCCTGGGCAATGACGTCTACAACGGCGCCGACACTGTCAGCACCGCGATCACCGGCGTAACCGGCGGCAACTACGAGCAGCTGACGCCGAACACCACACCGGTTGTGACGCCGGTTGGCGATAGCGTTGATGTCACCAACGTCGTACTGACCGCTACCGTTCCAGCGGGCGGCGCTGTCGAGAATGGCACTATCGTTTACACCGCTACGGTAGGCGCGCCTGTCACCGGTTCCCCGGTTGTCGTGACCCTGTCGAACAACCAGACCATCACCATCGCGGTCGGTGAAACCAGCGGTACCGTTTCCTACACCCTGGGCAATGACGTCTACAACGGCGCCGACACTGTCAGCACCGCGATCACCGGCGTAACCGGCGGCAACTACGAGCAGCTGACCCCGAACACCACACCGGTTGTGACGCCAGTTGGCGATAGCATTGACGTGACCAACGTCGTCTTGACCGCCACTGTCCCAGCGGGCGGCGCTCTCGAAAACGGCACCATCCTTTACACCGCGACCGTCGGCGCTCCAGTGACTGGCTCGCCAGTCGTCGTGACTTTGTCGAACAACCAGATCATTACCATCGCAGTGGGCGAAACCAGCGGCTCGGTTTCCTTCCCACTGGGCAATGATGTCTACAACGACGCCGCCACCGTCAGCACCGCGATCACCGGCGTAACCGGCGGCAACTACGAGCAGCTGACGCCGAACACCACACCGGTTGTGACGCCGGTTGGCGATAGCGTTGATGTCACCAAAGTCGTACTGACCGCTACCGTTCCAGCGGGCGGCGCTGTCGAGAATGGCACTATCGTTTACACCGCTACGGTAGGCGCGCCTGTCACCGGTTCCCCGGTTGTCGTGACTTTGTCGAACAACCAGACTATTACCATCGCAGTGGGTGAAACCAGCGGTACCGTTTCTTACACCTTGGGCAACGACGTCTACAACGGCGCCGATACCGTCAGCACCGCGATCACCGGCGTAACCGGTGGCAACTACGAGCAACTGACCCCGAACACCACGCCGGTCGTGACCCCGGTTGGCGATAGCATCGACGTCACCAACGTTGTGCTGACCGCCACTGTCCCAGCGGGCGGCGCCCTGGAAAACGGCACCATTCTCTACACGGCTACCGTTGGCGCACCTGTCACCGGCTCGCCGGTTGTCGTGACCCTGTCGAACAACCAGACCATTACCATCGCAGTGGGCGAAACCAGCGGTACCGTTTCGTACACCCTCGGCAACGACGTCTACAACGGCGCCGACACCGTCAGCACCGCGATCACCGGCGTAACCGGCGGCAACTACGAGCAGCTGACCCCGAACACCACGCCGGTCGTGACCCCGGTTGGCGATAGCATCGACGTCACCAACGTCGTCTTGACCGCCACTGTTCCAGCGGGCGGCGCCCTCGAAAACGGCACCATTGTCTACACGGCTACCGTTGGCGCCCCCGTCACTGGCTCGCCAGTCGTCGTAACCCTGTCGAACAATCAGACCATCACCATCGCGGTCGGTGAAACCAGCGGCACCGTTTCCTACGCGTTGGGCAATGACGTTTACATTGGTGCCAACACGGTCAGCACCGCCATCACCGGCGTAACCGGTGGCAACTACGAGCAGCTGACCCCGAACACCACGCCTGTGGTAACGCCAGTCAGCGATGTGATCGATGTCACCACCATCAGCCTCACCGGTGCTGCGTCGGTAACCGAAGGTGAATCGGCGAGCTACACGCTGACCCTGAGCAATCCAACCAACGTCGACACCCAGGTCACCCTGAACCTGAGCTACGGCGGCAGCGCTACACGTGCCGACTATCAGGGCACGGACACCATCACCGTGACCATCAAGGCGGGAGAAACCAGCGCCAACTTCCAGCTGCCCATCATCGATGACGCTCTGGTCGAAGGCCGCGAGAACGTCGTGGTCACCATCGCCAATCCGACTGGCACCAACTTCGAGAGCCTGGTAGTCAACCCGCAGGCCGCCAGCGTCAATACCGTCATCATCGACAACGACGCGCCCGTGGTCGGCGACAACGACGGCGTGCCAGGCAACAAGCTGACCGGTACCGAAGACACCGTACTGGCACTGGACTGGGCCTCGTTCAACATCGAGCCGACCGCCAACCCCAACCTCGACCTGGGGATCAAGTTCACCAGCCTGCCGGCGAACGGCTCGCTGCAATACAACGATGGCTCGGGCTGGAGAGACCTGACCCAGGCCGATCTGGGCACCACGTTCAGCAAGGCTCAAATCGACGCAGGCACACTGCGCTTCGTCCCGGTGGCCGACGAATCGGGCAGCGATGCCTACAACAACGGCGGCACGGGCGACCAGCGCAGCGATTACGCCAACTTCACCTTCACCCCGACGGTCGATGCCCTGGTGGGCAAGCCGGGTACCGTGGTCATCGACATCAAGCCGGTGGCTGACGTCCCCGTGCTGTCTGTGGCCCAGACCATCTCCGGTCTGATCAAGTACACCTACACCGACCTGCAAGGCCTCGGCACCAACGGTGAAGGCGCTGATCCTGCATTGATCAAGTCCACCATCGAAGCCGCAGGCAGCCGTCCGGGCGTCGTCATCTCCGACGTCGGTGACTCTAACGTGGTGCAGGGCACCGGTACCAAAGTCACCGGCCTGATCTTCCTCGAAGCTGGCAAGACCTACACCTTCAGCGGCAAGGCCGACGACGGCCTGTTGATCAACGTTGGCGGCAAGGATCTGGATGGCGCGCACTGGGGCGCTGGCATCGACCCGACCTCGGGCGACTACACTGGCAGCATCACGCCGACCGAAACCGGCTACTACAGCATCGACCTGTATCACTACAACCAGAACGGCCCAGGCTTCTACAACCTGAACCTCTCGGTGGACCAGGGTCCAGCGACGTCGATCGGTGCGAGCGGCGTGCCGCTCTACAGTGATATCAGCGAAGTGATCAAACAGGGCATCGATGTCGTCCCGCACGTCGACGCCAATGGCGACGGCTACTACGCCGGCTACGAACTGAACCACGGTGCCGAAGACACCGCGATCCAACTGAGCACCATCGCCGTCGCGTTCGGCGATACGCGCGACGGCTCCGAACTGCATGTGCTGCAGATCAGCGGTATTCCAGTGGGTGCAGTGCTGCGTGATGGCGCCAACCACGTTTATGTGTCCGAGGCTGGCGGCACCGGCACGGCCGACATCACCGGCTGGAACCTCAGCACCCTGACCTTCACGCCACCGACCGACTTCAACGGCACCGTGGCGCTGACCGTTACCGCAACGGCCACCGAAAAAGCCGATCTGGCCAACCCAGCTTCGGTCAGCCAGCAGCTGAACATCATCGTCGACCCGGTCACCGACGTGACCAACGTGGTTCTCACCGCCGAAGTCCCAGCGGGCGGCGCGGTCGAAAACGGCACCATCGTCTACACCGCCACGGTCGATTCGCCAGTGACCGGCGCGCCAGTGGTCGTCAGCCTGTCGAACAACCAGGTCATCACCATTCCCGTAGGTCAAACATCGGGCTCGGTGACTTACGTCATTGGCAACGACGTGTACAAAGGTGCCGATACCGTCAGCACGGGCATCACCGGCGTAAGCGGTGGCACCTACGAGCAACTGACTCCGAACACCACGCCGGTCGTAACGCCAGTTGGCGACAGCATCGACGTCACCAACGTCGTACTGACTGCCGCCGTTCCAACCGGTGGCGTGGCTGAAAACGGCACCATCGTCTACACCGCCACTGTCGGCGCACCGGTAACCGGTTCGCCGGTGGTCGTGACCCTGTCGAACAACCAGACCATCACCATTCCAGTAGGTCAGACGTCGGGCTCAGTGTCGTACGTCGTCGGCAACGACGTGTACAAAGGTGCCGACAGCGTCAGCACCGCCATCACCGGCGTGACCGGCGGCAACTACGAGCAACTGGCCCCGAACACCACGCCAGTCGTGACCCCGGTTAGCGACAGCAACGACGTTACCAGCGTTGTACTGACTGCCGCTGTTCCAGCGGGCGGGGCCGTTGAAAACGGCACCATCGTCTATACCGCCACCGTTGGCGCACCGGTCACCGGCTCGCCGGTTGTAGTGACCCTGTCGAACAACCAGACCATCACCATTGGTGTGGGAGAAACCAGCGGTACTGTCTCCTACACCCTGGGTAACGACGTCTACAACGGCGCCAACCCCGTCAGCACGGCTATCGCCGGCGTAACCGGTGGCAACTACGAGCAACTGACCCCGAACACCACCCCGGTCGTGACGCCAGTTGGCGATAGCACCGACGTCACAAACGTCGTACTGACCGCTACCGTCCCAGCGGGCGGCGCCTTGGAAAACGGTACCATCCTCTACACCGCGACCGTCGGCGCACCTGTCACCGGCACCCCGGTTGTCGTGACCTTGTCCAACAACCAGACCATCACCATCGGTGTGGGCGAAACAAGTGGCACCGTTTCCTACACGCTGGGTAATGACGTCTACACCGGCGCCGCCACCGTCAGCACGGCCATCACCGGCGTAGCCGGTGGCAACTATGAACAGCTGACTCCGAACACCACGCCAATCGTGACCCAGGTCGGCGATGTGACCGATGTCACCACCATCAGCCTCAGCGGCACTGCGTCGGTAACCGAAGGTGAGTCTGCGAGCTACACGCTGACCCTGAGCAATCCGACCAATGTCGATACGCAGGTCACCCTGAACCTGAGCTACGGTGGCAGTGCGACAGGTGCCGACTATCGGGGCACGGACACCATCACCGTGACCATCAAGGCGGGGGAAACCAACGCCAACTTCCAACTGCCCATCGTCGATGACGCTCTGGTCGAAGGTCGCGAGAACGTCGTGGTCACCATCGCCAATCCGACCGGCACCAACTTCGAGAGCCTGGTAGTCAACCCGCAGGCCGCCAGCGTCAACACTGTCATCATCGACAACGATGCTCCGGTGGTGGGCGACAATGGCGGCGTGCCAGGCAACAAACTGACCGGTACCGAAGACACCGCACTGGCACTGAACTGGGCGTCGTTCAACATCGAGCCAACCGCCAACCCCACCCTCGACCTAGGCATCAAGTTCACCAGCCTGCCGGCTAACGGCAACCTGCAGTTCAACGACGGCAGCGGCTGGAAAAACCTGACCCAAGCGGATCTGGGCACCACGTTCAGCAAAGCCGACATCGATGCCGGCAAGCTGCAGTTCGTACCCGTAGCCGACGAGTCGGGCAGCGATGCCTACAAAAACGCCGGTACCGGTGACCAGCACAGCGACTACGCCAGCTTCACCTTCACCCCCACGGTCGACGCTCTGGTGGGCAAACCCGGCACCGTGACCATCGACATCAAACCGGTGGCTGACGCACCGATCCTGAGCCTGACACCGGACTACGTGGTTCCGACCGGTCTGATCAAGTACACCTACACCGGCCTGCAAGGGCTGGGCACCAATGGCGAAGGCGCTGACCCTGCACTGATCAAGTCCACCATCGAAGCCGCCAACCGGCCTCAGGGCGTGGTCGTTGCCGATGTGGGTGACACCAATGTCGTACAGGGCACATCTACCAAAGTCACCGGCCTGATCTTCCTCGAAGCCGGCAAGACCTACACCTTCACCGGCAAGGCCGACGACGGTCTGCTGATCAACGTTGGCGGCAAGGATTTGAGCACCGCCCACTGGGGCGCTGGCGTCGATCCCACTTCAGGTGACTTCAGCGGCACCTTCAAGCCGACTGAAACCGGCTACTACAGCCTGGATCTGTACCATCACAACCAGAACGGGCCGGGCTTCTACGGCCTGAACCTGTCGGTCGACCAAGGCCCCGTGACTCCGATCGGCCAGAGCGGAGCGCTGCTGTATACCGACATCGCCGACCTGGTGAACCAAGGCATCAAGGTTACCCCGCACGTCGATGGCAACGGTGATGGCTACTACGCCGGCTACGAACTGAACCACGGTGCCGAAGACACTGCGATCCAGCTGAGCACCATCAACGTCACCTTCGGCGACACGCGTGATGGTTCCGAACTGCACGTGCTGCAGATCAGCGGTATCCCGGCAGGTGCAGAGCTGCGTGACGGCGCTGGCCATAGCTACGTTTCCACAGCCGGTGGCACCGGCACGGCCGATATCACCACGTGGGATCTGAAAACCCTGACCATCACGCCGCCGACCGATTTCAACGGCACTCTGGCGCTGACCGTCACGGCCACCGCCACCGAGAGCGCTGACTCGGCCAACCCGGCTTCGGTCAGCCAGCAGCTGAACGTCATCGTCGACCCGGTTACCGACGTGACCAATGTCGTGCTTACGGCACAAACGCCACCGGGCGGCGTGCTGGAAAACGGCACCATCGTCTACACCGCGACGGTGGGTAATCCGGTGACAGGCACACCGGTCGTCGTCAAGCTCTCGAACGACCAAGTCATCACCATTCCTGTGGGTGAGACGTCGGGCTCGGTGTCCTACGTCGTCGGCAACGACGTGTACAAAGGCGCCGACAGCGTCAGCACCGCCATCACCGGCGTGACCGGCGGCAACTACGAGCAACTGGCCCCGAACACCACCCCGGTCGTGACCCAGGTCAGCGACAGCAATGACGTCACCAACGTCGTACTGACCGCACAGACGCCAGCAGGCGGCGTGGCTGAGAACGGCACCATCGTCTACACCGCCACCGTCGGCGCACCTGTCACTGAATCGCCGGTGGTCGTGACCCTGTCGAACAACCAGACCATCACCATTCCGGTAGGTCAGACGTCCGGCTCGGTGTCCTACGTCGTCGGCAACGACGTGTACAAAGGCGCCGACAGCGTCAGCACCGCCATCACCGGCGTGACCGGCGGCAACTACGAGCAACTGGCCCCAAACACCACCCCGGTCGTGACCCAGGTCAGCGACAGCAACGACGTCACCAACGTCGTACTGACCGCACAAACGCCAGCAGGCGGCGTGGCTGAGAACGGCACCATCGTCTACACCGCCACCGTCGGCGCACCTGTCACTGAATCGCCGGTGGTCGTGACCCTGTCGAACAACCAGACCATTACTATCCCGGTAGGTCAGACGTCCGGCTCGGTGTCGTACGTCGTTGGCAACGACGTGTACAAAGGCGCTGACAGCGTCAGCACCGCCATCACCGGCGTGACCGGCGGCAACTACGAGCAACTGGCCCCGAACACCACCCCGGTCGTGACCCAGGTCAGCGACAGCAATGACGTCACAAACGTCGTACTGACCGCACAGACGCCAGCAGGCGGCGTGGCTGAGAACGGCACCATCGTCTACACCGCCACCGTCGGCGCACCTGTTACTGAATCGCCGGTGGTCGTGACCCTGTCGAACAACCAGACCATCACCATTCCGGTAGGTCAGACGTCGGGCACTGTGTCCTACGTCGTCGGCAACGACGTGTACAAAGGCGCTGACAGCGTCAGCACCGCCATCACCGGCGTAACCGGTGGCAACTACGAGCAACTGGCTCCGAACACCACCCCGGTCGTGACCCAGGTCAGCGATGTGATCGATGTCACCACCATCAGCCTCAGCGGTGATGCATCGGCCACCGAAGGCCAATCGGCGACCTACACGCTCACCCTGAGCAATCCGACCAATGTCGACACCCAGGTCACCTTGAACCTGAGCTACGGCGGCACTGCGACACGTGCGGACTACGTAGGTCCGGACAGCAACAGCATTACCGTGACCATTCCAAAGGGCCAGACCAGCGTCCAGTTCCAACTGCCCATCGTCGATGACGCTTTGGTCGAAGGTCGCGAGAACGTCGTAGTCACCATCGCCAATCCAACCGGCAGCAACTTCGAAAGCCTGGTGGTCAACCCGCAGGCCGCCAGTGTCAACACCGTCATCATCGACAACGATGCGCCGCTGGTGGGCGACAATGGCGACAACAAGGGCGTGGCTGGCAACAAGCTCAGCGGCACCGAAGACAATGCCGTGGCCTTGGACTGGGCTTCGTTCAACGTCCAGCCAACTGCCAACCCCAACCTCGACCTGGGCATCAAGTTCACCAGCCTGCCGGCGAACGGCAACCTGCAGTTCAACGACGGCAGCGGCTGGAAAAACCTGACCCAAGCGGATCTGGGCACCACATTCAGCAAAGCCGACATCGATGCCGGCAAGCTGCAGTTCGTCCCAGTACCCGACGAGTCGGGCAGCGATGCCTACAAAAACGCCGGTACCGGCGATCAGCACAGCGACTACGCCAGCTTCACCTTCACCCCGACGGTCGATGCGCTGGTGGGCAAGCCTGGCACGGTCACCATCGATATCAAGCCGGTAGCCGATGCCCCGATCCTGAGCCTGACACCGGACTACGTCGTTCCGACCGGTCTGATCAAGTACACCTACACAGGTCTGAAAGGCCTGGGCACCAATGGTGAAGGCGCTGATCCAGCACTGATCAAGTCCACCATCGAAGCCGCCAACCGGCCTCAGGGCGTGGTCATCTCCAATGTGGGTGACACCAGTGTCGTCCAGGGCACCGGTACCAAGGTCACCGGCTTGATCTTCCTCGAAGCTGGCAAGACCTACACCTTCAGCGGCAAGGCCGACGACGGTCTGCTATTCAACGTCGGCGGCAAGGACTTGGCCACCGCGCATTGGGGACCAGGCTCTTCCCCTAACGCGGGTGTTTTCAGCGGCACCTTCAAGCCCACGGAAACCGGCTATTACAGCCTCGACCTGTATCACCACAACCAGAATGGGCCCGGTAACTACACCCTGAACCTGTCGGTCGACCAAGGCCCAGCCACTGCGATCGGTAAGAGCGGAGCGCTGCTGTACACCGACATCGCCGACCTGGTGAACCAGGGTATCAAGGTCACTCCGCACGTCGACGGCAACGGCGATGGTTACTACGCCGGTTACGAACTGAACCACGGTGCCGAAAACACCGCGATCCAGTTGAGCACCATCAACGTCACCTTCGGCGACACGCGTGATGGCTCCGAACTGCACGTGTTGCAGATCAGCGGTATCCCGGCAGGTGCAGAGCTGCGTGATGGCGCCGGCCATAGCTACGTTTCCACGGCTGGTGGCACCGGCACGGCCGATATCACCAAATGGGATCTGAGAACCCTGACCATCACGCCGCCGACCGATTTCAACGGCACGCTGGCGCTGACCGTCAAGGCCACCGCCACCGAGAACGCTGACCCGGCCAACCCTGCGTCGGTCACCCAGAAGCTCAACGTCATCGTCGACGCCGTGAACGACGCGCCCGTGGTCGCCATGGATGAACGTGTGGTCTTCAACGAAGGCTCCGCACAAGCCGTCCATCTGGTCACAGGCCTGAGCATCAGCGACAAGGACAACACCGTTGGCGATCAACTGCAAAGCGCGAAGATCGTCATCCACAACACCATGGCCGGTGACACCTTGAGCTCGGCCTTCGCAACCGGCAACGGCACCACCACTCAAGGCATTGCCTACAAGGTCGCAGGCGTGGGCAGCGATGGCACCATGACCATAACTCTGGAAGGTGCCGCAAGTCGTGCCACCTATCAGGACGTGATCAGTTCGATCATGTTCAAGGCAACCGGCGAACACCCGGAAAGCACCGTGCGCCAAGTTTCGGTCGAAGTGACCGATACCGGCGTGCAGGGCAATGGTGCAAACGCTGCGACCTCGGTCGTGGCCAACAGCGTGATGATGGTCAAGCCCGCCGTGGTTGTGACTCTGTCGGCCGACCCACAGGCCTTCGAAGGCGGTGTGATCAAATACACCGCCACCCTGACCGACCTGCACGGCAATGCCGTCAACGCTCAGGACACCATTCGGGTCGACATCGGCAACGGCGCGAGCATCAGCATCGCCAAGGGCGCCTCGGCAAGCTCGACCACTGTCGATGCGCCAGCGGACGATGTGTACAAGGACGCCGATTCGGTCAGCCGTACCATCCAGAACGTGAGCGGTGGCGGCAACGTCACGCTGATGCCGGGCACCACGCCGGTCAATGTCCTGGTCAACGACACCATCGACGCTACCAAGGTCAGCTTGAGCGCCACATCGGCCGTCAACGACGGCGGCGTCATCACCTACACCGCCACCCTCGACCATGCGGCCGACAAGGCCGTGAAGCTGCTGCTGTCGAACGGCCAGACCATCGACATCGCGGCCAAGGCCACCCAAGGCTCCGTCAACTACACGGTGGCCAACGATGCCTCGCGCGCCGGCATCATCACGGTTGCCGTGGCCGGTATCGCCAACGCCGCCAATGGCAAGCCGATCGATGGCAACTTCGAAAAACTGGTGTACCAGGATGCTTCGGCCAGCACCACCGTGACCGGTCCACAGACCACCATCGGTATCACCGGTGCCGAGCGGATCATCGAAGGCCAGTCGGCCATCTACACCCTGACCCTCAGCCACGAGACCAAGAGCCCGGTCACCGTCACCCTGAGCTATTCGGGCAAGGCGGCCAATGGTGCCGACTTCCAGGGCCAGACCACCGTGGTCATCAACGCCGACAAGTCGTCTGCGACCTTCCCCATCAGCGCCCTGAGCGATCAGTTGCGTGAGGGAACCGAACAACTGGTCGTGACCATCGACTCGGTCACCGGCGGCAACTTCCAGAGCCTGACGCCAGACCCGGCCCACGCCAGTGTTGCCATCAACATCATCGACAACACCCTGGTGGCCGACACCGCCACGGTCGATGAAGGCGCCACCCTGAACGGCAACGTGCTGACCAATGATCGCGACGGTGACAACAGCCTGACCGTGGCCAAGTTCACCGTCGGCGGCACCAGCTATGCCATGGACGCCAACGGCCATGCCTCGGCGCCGGTCACCGCCATCGTGGGCAACCAGTCGGTGACGGTCGGCAATCTGACCATCGCCGCCGATGGCAGCTACACCTACACGCCGGCCAAGGGTTACGAGCACTGGAGCGGCACCGTGCCAACGGTCAGCTACACCACCAATACCGGTGCGGTCAGTACCCTGGACATCACCGTGGGGCCAGTCAGCGATACGCCGCTGCTGAGCGTTGCCAACCCAACTTCGTGGACACTGTCCGGCGACGCCAACACCGTCACCAGCGGCCAGGTCAGCCAGTTGGGCGAAGCGTGGAAGACCCATAACGCCAACAACTACATCGAGGTCAACCCATACAGCGTCTACAACGGCACCTCCAGCAGCACCAAGGTGATCGAGCTGGAAAGCAACGTGGGCGACGCCAGCGACCTCTACACTGTCGTGGCCAACGCCAAGGCCGGTTCGCTGTACACCCTGGACTTCGACTACTCGCCACGCAAAGGGCATGAAGGCGATTCCGACATCAAGGTCATGTGGGGTGACAAGGTGGTTGCCTTGATCAACGGCACCACCGTTGGCATGGTGCACTACAGCCTGCAATTGCCGGTGGACAGCACCGCCAGCAAGACCTTGACCTTCGCTTCGGTGGACAAGAACTCGTTCGGCGGCCTGCTGGACAACATCACGCTGTCCACCACCGGCAACACCGGTGTGGCTGGCAAGGCGATCGCGCTGTCCGAGATCACTTCGCAGCTGGTCGACCGTGACGGTTCCGAAACCCTGACCACGACCATTTCCAACATCCAGGCCGGTGCCACCCTCAGTGACGGCACCCACAGCTTCACGGCCAGCAGCACTGCACAGGTCGCGGACGTCAGCGACTGGAACCTGTCCACCCTGACCCTGACCACCGCGGCCAATGCGCCTGCCGGTGACATCAACCTGAAGGTCAACGCCAGCGCCAAGGACGGTACCGCCGTCGCTGCAGCGGCTGCTGAACAGACCCTGACCGTGCACGTGGTGGAGGCCAAACAGAGCTACAGCGCAATCACCGGCAACGCCGGCACCGAGACGCTGGACGGCACCACCGGCCGCGACATCATCGTCGGCGACGTGACACCGACCCAGACGCAGAACGGCGCCAGCTACAACATCGCCTACATCCTGGATCGCTCCGGCAGCATGAAGGACACCCTGGCCAGCGCGAAGGATTCGGTCGCGAACGCGGTCCAGCAGCTTTCGCAGAACCTGGGCGGCGGCACGGTCAAGGTGACCATCATCGACTTCGGTACCGACGCGCAGCAAGGCACTACGCTGACGCTCAAGGCGAACATGTCGTTGGACGAGATTAAAAAAGATCTTGGCCTCAATGCGATCACCGCCAATGGTGGTACCAACTACGAATCCGCGTTCTACAAGGCCGCGACCTGGTTCAACGGGACCGAAGCCACCAGCAACACCGGTGCCGTGAAGCTCAGCTACCTGATCACCGACGGCGAGCCCACCTACTACCTGGACACCGCAGGTAACCGTCAAGGCGATGGTCGCACCACCAACAGCGCCGTCGTCGAGGGTTCTGCCGAAGGATTCGCAGCCTTGGCCAAAGTATCGACCGTGGAGGCGATCGGGGTTGGTAACAACTCCAACAGCGCCACCGTGGCCACCTTGCAGAAGTTCGACAGCGATGGCGAAGTGCAGACCAAGATCGATGTCAGCAATATCGCTGCCGCACTGAAGAACAGCATCATCACCGCCGGTGGCGACACCATCAACGGCGGCGAAGGCCACGACATCCTGTTCGGCGACACCATCTCGTTCACCAAGGCGGGCGTGACTACCGAGGGTACGGCAGCCCTGACCGAGTACGTGAAATCGGTCACCAACGCAAGCTCCGTCACCTCCGAGCAGGTACACGACTACATCACCAAGCACGCCAGCGACTTCAACGTCGGGCCTGCCAGCTCCGAGGGCCAGGCCGGTCTGTTCACCGTCGCCAAGGGGGGCAACGACTTCCTCAACGGCGGTGATGGCGACGACATCATCTACGGCCAGCGTGGCGATGACACCCTGCGTGGCGGTGCCGGCAACGACGTGCTCTTCGGTGGTGCCGGCAAGGATACGTTCGTGTGGAAAAGCGGTGACGTGGGTACCGACACCATCAAGGACTTCAGCCATGCCGAAGGCGACAAACTGGACCTGTCCGACCTGTTGCCATCGGATGCCGAAACCAACCTGGCGAACTACCTGAAGCTGAGCACCGACACGGCCGGCAACTCGACCCTGCAGATCAGCACCAAAGGTGGCATGACGTCGGCTGCGGCCACCGTCACGCCGGACGTCACCATCAAGGTCGACAATGCGCACTGGGGCAGCGGTACCGATGCCATCAAGTCGCTGATCTCCGGTGGCGACCTGCTGGTCAAGCACCACGATTGATGCCATCGGCAGCTGGCCCCGACGGGTCGGCTGCCGTCAGCATCCAGAGAGTCGGAATCCGTGTAATCTCTGCCGAGGCTGCCCTGCAGTCTCGGCAGGTTTTTTTCGATGGGAGTGTTTCGATGTTCTACGTACAACGCGATCGACAAGGTGCATTGATCCGTGTGGAGGCGGCACCCTATGCCGAAGCCACGGAAACCCTGCCGGCCGATCACCACGAGATCCAGGCGTGGTACGCCAACGATGTGGTCGAAACCAGCCTGAAACAGCTCAAGCAGAGCGACCTGGACATGATCCGGGTACTCGACGACCTGATTCAGGTACTGACCAGC
Organism: Pseudomonas coleopterorum; assembly: GCF_900105555.1. Lineage (NCBI taxonomy): Bacteria > Pseudomonadati > Pseudomonadota > Gammaproteobacteria > Pseudomonadales > Pseudomonadaceae > Pseudomonas > Pseudomonas coleopterorum. Next base: position 4,789,543 of record NZ_FNTZ01000001.1, on the reverse strand, counting down.
AAAGGCATCATTCGGGTGACCGACCTGCCAGCGGCGGCCCAGGCCAAGCTCAAGGATCGTTCCAGCGCGCGGGTGGCGCTGGGTGGTTTGAACCAGCTGATCAACGACGACGAAACCGGCCTGATCTGAAGCCTTCGTCCCTCCTCACCACCGCGCCTGCAAGGGCACGGTCAGAAGCTGAACGAAGGCCTGTGCGGCAGACCTAGCCTGCCTGCCAGGGCCGCGGTTCGCCCACCAGCTGGCCCTGCACACCGGCAATCCCCATCTCGCGAATTACCTGCAGCTCTCCTTCCGTCTCGACCCGCTCGGCAATCAGCGGCAAGTCGATGCTGTGCGCCGCCCGCTGAATGGCCTCGATGAACAGCCGCTTGTGGCTCTCCTGGTCGATGGCGCGAATGTAGCTGCCGTCGATCTTCAGGTAGCCAAGGCCCAGATGGGCCAGGTTGCCGATCATGCTGAAACGCCCGCCAAAGCGCTGCAGGCTCAGGCTATAGCCCAGGCTGCGCAGACGTCGCGTGAACTGCTCCAGCACGCTCTGCTCGGGGATCTGCTCCTCGCCGATTTCCAGGATCAGACGCGGGCCCAGGGACGGATACTGCGCCAGTCTTTCGAACAGCGCTTCCAACGCCTGAGGATCATTCAAGGTCGCCGCGGACAGGTTCAGGGCCAGCGTGGCGTCGTGCTTGCGCAAATGCTCCAGCACCAGCTCCAGCATCAGCCGATCCAGCCGCGCCGACCAGCCGAAACGCTCCAGCCACGGCAGAAACCGTCCTGCTGCCACAGCCTGGCCCTGCTCGTCGATCAGCCGTGAAAGCACCTTGTGGTGAAGCACCTGCTGGGTGTCCGCGCTACTCACCACCGGTTGGAAGTACAGCTGGAAGCGGCGCTGGCTCAGAGCGTCATCGAGCAGGGTATGCCAGGCGTGGTGATCATTTTCCACCGTCGCCAGCGCCCGGTGCTCCAGACACACCCAGCAACTGTCCCCTGGCCCCTCGGCTTGCGCCAGGGCTTCGTCAGCCAGCTTGAGCAAGGCGTGCGGGTCATCACCCGGGGTGTACGGTGCGAGCCCCAGATGGGCCACTGGCAGCAGATCGGTGGCGCCGGTCTGGGCCAGGCTGCGCAGGTTCGCATCGAGCGCCTGTGCGAGCTGCTGGGCCTCCTCGCGCACCATGCCCGGTGCCAGGATGGAAAACTCGCCACCACGGCTGCGGGTGATCAGGTTCTGCGTCTCGGGGTAACCTGCACAGGTGCGAATCAACTGCTGACTCACCGCCTGCAGCAACTGGTCGGTCCGCTGCCCGCCCAGACGTTGGTTGAGGCCTGCCAGATCGTTGATCCGCAACAGCACCAGATACCCGGCGCTGGCCTCTTCCAGATTGCTGACGCGGGTGTGCAATTGCATCTCGAAGTAGCGTCGGTTGGCCAGTCCCGTCAGGCTGTCCTGGTACGACTCGATCCGCAGCCTCTCGCTGCGCACGGTTTGCTCGTGAAACAGCGCCTTGAGCTTTTCCACCATCTGGTTCATGGCCTGCACCACGCGTCGCAACTCGGGGGTCCGCGGCAGATCGGGCAGGCTGAGGAACTCCCGGCGAGCAATGGCGTGCGACTGCTCGACCATGTAGTCCAGCGGTTTGAGCTGGCGACGCAGCAGCAGTGCGCCGAGCACAGCACTCACCGCGCCGCACAGCAGCAACCAGCCCAGACTGCCCAATGCGCCCTGCCATAGCTTGGCCACAGCGAACATGGGGTGGCTCACCACCTCCACCCGAGCCGCCTGCTCCCAGCCACGGCTGACGATGGCGTCACCACCCGCCGGGGCCAGATTGATCATCTTCACGAACCAGGCCGGCACACCACTGCCATCCGGCTCTGCGGCTCGCTCGACGATGACGCTGTCATCCGCCAGATTGACCACACGAATGCTGGCGTAATAACCGCTGTCGAAGATCGAGCTGACCATCAACTCGACCATCGCCGGGTCATCGATGTTGGGCGTGAGCGACAACGCCAGCGCCGTAGCCGCATCCTGGGCGTGCGAACGCAGCTGATTGACGTACTGAGTGCGCGAGCTCTCAAGGCTGACCATGAAGCTGCCAGTGAAAGCCACCACCAGAAACAGACATATCGCGATCAACAGCTGTTTGAACAGAGACATCGTTGCTCCACTTAATGATCCGGGCTTTCCGGAAAGCCTTCTGCGGCCATTTTCTTCAGCACGTCCTGCCAACGCGACAGGCGTTTGGTATCCCCTACCTTCCTGTTGCCACCGGCGCCGGTGAGCCATAATCCTTCACCGTTGAAGGCGTACACCGGCAGCAGGTCCTGACGCTGGCTGGCAGGCAGAATAGGGTCCATCAGGCTATCCAGTACCAGCGGCATGGCAGTCGGTGTGGCGTAATAGGTGAGCACCATGTGCGCCCGATTCTGTCGCAAGGCCTTGACGTAGGTAATGCGCAGCTTGTCGGCAGCGACGCCCAGATGACGCAGGCTGAAATACTTGGCGATCGCATAGTCCTCGCAGTCCCCAGCGCCCTTGAGCAGCGACTGCACCGGCGTTGCCCAGTAATCCACCTCATGCCACAGATCGAGGTCTTCCCGATACCGCAGCTGATGATTGAAGAACTGGTTCACCACTTCCAACTGCTCGCTTTCGCTCAGTGGCTTTTGCGTGGCCAGCAATCGTTGCCACGCATCGATACGCTGCGCGCCCTCACCCAAGGGCCCATACAAACTCTCGGCACGGCGACTGATCTGGTTGAAATCCCAATCGGCACGAAGCCCACCCAGCAACGTACCCGCCAGGGCCAAGGCAATCGCAAGACAGCGCACCGTCTGTAGGTACTTCAACCGTGTAACCAACGTGTTCGATCCGCCGGGGACGCATTGCAGCCCACCATGGTGCGGGGGCGCTGAATAAAAAACAATGGCACGATGAAATCACTTTCGCGAGGTTCTGGGCAGTCTTTTCGTCGCCACAACGCCGCACTTCGTCTGGCTGTCGGCATCCCAGGTGGTTATTCAAAAGCGCCGCCTTTCAATGTGTAACTTGTTGCGTCAGGATGTCGCAAAATAACAGAGGCTGTTTGGCGTGACTGAAAAAACCACTGTGCTGGCCAGCATTCTGGGCAGTGAACAGGTGCCTGCGCATCTGGCGCGCTCGGTGATCGAAGAAAAAGTTCGTGCAGCGATCTACGATGGACGCCTGCCCTGCGGCATGGCCATCCGGCAGCAGGAACTGGCTACTCTGTTCGGCGTCAGCCGTATGCCAGTGCGCGAAGCCTTGCGTCAGCTTGAGGCACAGGGTCTGTTGAAGGTCGTGCATCACAAAGGCGCTGTGGTGGCTCCACTGATCAATCATGACTCAGTGGAAACCTATGCCTTGCGCATGCTGCTGGAATGCGAGGCCCTGCGCCTGTCGATTCCGTTTCTGGAGGAATCCGACTTTGCCTATGCCCAGGACTGTATCGAACACCTGGAGCTAACTGGCGACTACGTCGAGATCAGTCAACTCAACCGCGCCTTCCACTACACGCTGTACAAACGCGCCGACAATCGCCGGCTGTTGCAGTTGGTAGACGAGGGGCTGATTGAAGAGGAGCGCTTCCTACGCTTCAACCTGGAGGCCATGGGTTTGCGCAAATTGGCACAGGATGACCATCGACAGCTGCTCGAAGCTGCTCGGCAACGTGATATCCCCCTTGCAACCCAGTTGCTGCGAGAGCATCTGCAACGCGGCGTCGATGCCATTACCCGCTATCTGGCGAATGCCCAAGGGCAGGATTAGCAAGGCTGAAAAGCAAAAACCCCTGTCTGCGTCAGCAGACAGGGGTTTTCTTATTCAATCTTGACGATGACCTACTCTCACATGGGGAAACCCCACACTACCATCGGCGATGCATCGTTTCACTACTGAGTTCGGGATGGGATCAGGTGGTTCCAATGCTCTATGGTCGTCAAGAAATTCCGTGTGCCGGGCTGGCGTGGCCAGCCTCAGCGAAATATTGGGACTTCTACTTATAGACAAAACCCCTACCTGCTCGCGCAGATAGGGGTTTCGGAATTGAATCTTGACGATGACCTACTCTCACATGGGGAAACCCCACACTACCATCGGCGATGCATCGTTTCACTGCTGAGTTCGGGATGGGATCAGGTGGTTCCAATGCTCTATGGTCGTCAAGAAATTCTGTAGCCGGGATGCCCTTGGGAGGCACTCCAGCGAATCGGGTATGTGATGTTCGTGGGTTGTCCTGCTTGCGAACTTTCGGTTCGTGTCATCTCCACAGTCACCGCAATCTGGTCATTCGACGCAAATTGCTTGGGTGTTATATGGTCAAGCCTCACGGGCAATTAGTATGGGTTAGCTCAACGCCTCACAGCGCTTACACACCCCACCTATCAACGTCGTAGTCTTCGACGGCCCTTCAGGGAACTCAAGGTTCCAGTGAGATCTCATCTTGAGGCAAGTTTCCCGCTTAGATGCTTTCAGCGGTTATCTTTTCCGAACATAGCTACCCGGCAATGCCACTGGCGTGACAACCGGAACACCAGAGGTTCGTCCACTCCGGTCCTCTCGTACTAGGAGCAGCCCCTCTCAAATCTCAAACGTCCACGGCAGATAGGGACCGAACTGTCTCACGACGTTCTAAACCCAGCTCGCGTACCACTTTAAATGGCGAACAGCCATACCCTTGGGACCGGCTTCAGCCCCAGGATGTGATGAGCCGACATCGAGGTGCCAAACACCGCCGTCGATATGAACTCTTGGGCGGTATCAGCCTGTTATCCCCGGAGTACCTTTTATCCGTTGAGCGATGGCCCTTCCATACAGAACCACCGGATCACTAAGACCTACTTTCGTACCTGCTCGACGTGTCTGTCTCGCAGTCAAGCGCGCTTTTGCCTTTATACTCTACGACCGATTTCCGACCGGTCTGAGCGCACCTTCGTACTCCTCCGTTACTCTTTAGGAGGAGACCGCCCCAGTCAAACTACCCACCATACACTGTCCTCGATCCGGATGACGGACCTGAGTTAGAACCTCAAAGTTGCCAGGGTGGTATTTCAAGGATGGCTCCACGCAGACTGGCGTCCACGCTTCAAAGCCTCCCACCTATCCTACACAAGCAAATTCAAAGTCCAGTGCAAAGCTATAGTAAAGGTTCACGGGGTCTTTCCGTCTAGCCGCGGATACACTGCATCTTCACAGCGATTTCAATTTCACTGAGTCTCGGGTGGAGACAGCGCCGCCATCGTTACGCCATTCGTGCAGGTCGGAACTTACCCGACAAGGAATTTCGCTACCTTAGGACCGTTATAGTTACGGCCGCCGTTTACCGGGGCTTCGATCAAGAGCTTCGCTTGCGCTAACCCCATCAATTAACCTTCCGGCACCGGGCAGGCGTCACACCCTATACGTCCACTTTCGTGTTTGCAGAGTGCTGTGTTTTTAATAAACAGTCGCAGCGGCCTGGTATCTTCGACCGGCATGAGCTTACGGAGCAAGTCCTTCACCCTCACCGGCGCACCTTCTCCCGAAGTTACGGTGCCATTTTGCCTAGTTCCTTCACCCGAGTTCTCTCAAGCGCCTTGGTATTCTCTACCCAACCACCTGTGTCGGTTTGGGGTACGGTTCCTGGTTACCTGAAGCTTAGAAGCTTTTCTTGGAAGCATGGCATCAACCACTTCGTCGTCTAAAGACAACTCGTCATCAGCTCTCGGCCTTGAAATCCCGGATTTACCTAAGATCTCAGCCTACCACCTTAAACTTGGACAACCAACGCCAAGCTGGCCTAGCCTTCTCCGTCCCTCCATCGCAATAACCAGAAGTACAGGAATATTAACCTGTTTTCCATCGACTACGCTTTTCAGCCTCGCCTTAGGGACCGACTAACCCTGCGTCGATTAACGTTGCGCAGGAAACCTTGGTCTTTCGGCGTGGGTGTTTTTCACACCCATTGTCGTTACTCATGTCAGCATTCGCACTTCTGATACCTCCAGCAAGCTTCTCAACTCACCTTCACAGGCTTACAGAACGCTCCTCTACCGCATCACCAGAAGGTGATACCCGTAGCTTCGGTACCTGGTTTGAGCCCCGTTACATCTTCCGCGCAGGCCGACTCGACTAGTGAGCTATTACGCTTTCTTTAAAGGGTGGCTGCTTCTAAGCCAACCTCCTAGCTGTCTAAGCCTTCCCACATCGTTTCCCACTTAACCAGGATTTTGGGACCTTAGCTGACGGTCTGGGTTGTTTCCCTTTTCACGACGGACGTTAGCACCCGCCGTGTGTCTCCCATGCTCGGCACTTGTAGGTATTCGGAGTTTGCATCGGTTTGGTAAGTCGGGATGACCCCCTAGCCGAAACAGTGCTCTACCCCCTACAGTGATACATGAGGCGCTACCTAAATAGCTTTCGAGGAGAACCAGCTATCTCCGAGCTTGATTAGCCTTTCACTCCGATCCACAGGTCATCCGCTAACTTTTCAACGGTAGTCGGTTCGGTCCTCCAGTCAGTGTTACCTAACCTTCAACCTGCCCATGGATAGATCGCCCGGTTTCGGGTCTATACCCAGCGACTAAACGCCCTATTAAGACTCGCTTTCGCTACGCCTCCCCTATTCGGTTAAGCTCGCCACTGAATATAAGTCGCTGACCCATTATACAAAAGGTACGCAGTCACAGAACAAAGTCTGCTCCCACTGCTTGTACGCATACGGTTTCAGGATCTATTTCACTCCCCTCTCCGGGGTTCTTTTCGCCTTTCCCTCACGGTACTAGTTCACTATCGGTCAGTCAGTAGTATTTAGCCTTGGAGGATGGTCCCCCCATATTCAGACAAGGTTTCTCGTGCCCCGTCCTACTCGATTTCATTGACAAGAGATTTTCGCGTACAGGGCTATCACCCACTATGGCCGCACTTTCCAGAGCGTTCCGCTAATCTCAAACCAACTTAAGGGCTGGTCCCCGTTCGCTCGCCACTACTAAGGGAATCTCGGTTGATTTCTTTTCCTCAGGGTACTTAGATGTTTCAGTTCCCCTGGTTCGCCTCGCATGCCTATGTATTCAGCATGAGATAACTGTCTTATGACAGTTGGGTTCCCCCATTCAGACATCTCCGGATCACAGTCTGTTTGCCGACTCCCCGAAGCTTTTCGCAGGCTACCACGTCTTTCATCGCCTCTGACTGCCAAGGCATCCACCGTATGCGCTTCTTCACTTGACCATATAACCCCAAGCAATCTGGTTATACTGTGAAGACGACATTCGCCGAAAATTCGCATTTACTCAAAGAGCAACTCACAAATTTTACCTTAGCCTGAACCTACACCAGTGAAAGTGTCTGTCCAGTCTATCTTTCTATCACATACCCAAATTTTTAAAGAACGATTCTGAAAAAGATCAGAAATCAGCATTCAACCATCATTCGATGGAATGCTCATTTCTAAGCTTTGACAACGATGGAGCACCAAAAGTGGTGGAGCCAAGCGGGATCGAACCGCTGACCTCCTGCGTGCAAGGCAGGCGCTCTCCCAGCTGAGCTATGGCCCCATAATTGGTGGGTCTGGGCAGATTCGAACTGCCGACCTCACCCTTATCAGGGGTGCGCTCTAACCAACTGAGCTACAGACCCAATCGTCTTCTTCAATGAATCAAGCAATTCGTGTGGGAGCTCATGAGCCAGCTGTTGTCGTCGATTAAGGAGGTGATCCAGCCGCAGGTTCCCCTACGGCTACCTTGTTACGACTTCACCCCAGTCATGAATCACACCGTGGTAACCGTCCTCCCGAAGGTTAGACTAGCTACTTCTGGTGCAACCCACTCCCATGGTGTGACGGGCGGTGTGTACAAGGCCCGGGAACGTATTCACCGCGACATTCTGATTCGCGATTACTAGCGATTCCGACTTCACGCAGTCGAGTTGCAGACTGCGATCCGGACTACGATCGGTTTTGTGAGATTAGCTCCACCTCGCGGTTTGGCAACCCTCTGTACCGACCATTGTAGCACGTGTGTAGCCCAGGCCGTAAGGGCCATGATGACTTGACGTCATCCCCACCTTCCTCCGGTTTGTCACCGGCAGTCTCCTTAGAGTGCCCACCTTAACGTGCTGGTAACTAAGGACAAGGGTTGCGCTCGTTACGGGACTTAACCCAACATCTCACGACACGAGCTGACGACAGCCATGCAGCACCTGTCTCAATGTTCCCGAAGGCACCCATCCATCTCTGGAAAGTTCATTGGATGTCAAGGCCTGGTAAGGTTCTTCGCGTTGCTTCGAATTAAACCACATGCTCCACCGCTTGTGCGGGCCCCCGTCAATTCATTTGAGTTTTAACCTTGCGGCCGTACTCCCCAGGCGGTCAACTTAATGCGTTAGCTGCGCCACTAAGAGTTCAAGACTCCCAACGGCTAGTTGACATCGTTTACGGCGTGGACTACCAGGGTATCTAATCCTGTTTGCTCCCCACGCTTTCGCACCTCAGTGTCAGTATGAGCCCAGGTGGTCGCCTTCGCCACTGGTGTTCCTTCCTATATCTACGCATTTCACCGCTACACAGGAAATTCCACCACCCTCTGCCCTACTCTAGCTTGCCAGTTTTGGATGCAGTTCCCAGGTTGAGCCCGGGGATTTCACATCCAACTTAACAAACCACCTACGCGCGCTTTACGCCCAGTAATTCCGATTAACGCTTGCACCCTCTGTATTACCGCGGCTGCTGGCACAGAGTTAGCCGGTGCTTATTCTGTCGGTAACGTCAAGACAGCAAGGTATTCGCTGACTGCCCTTCCTCCCAACTTAAAGTGCTTTACAATCCGAAGACCTTCTTCACACACGCGGCATGGCTGGATCAGGCTTTCGCCCATTGTCCAATATTCCCCACTGCTGCCTCCCGTAGGAGTCTGGACCGTGTCTCAGTTCCAGTGTGACTGATCATCCTCTCAGACCAGTTACGGATCGTCGCCTTGGTGAGCCATTACCTCACCAACTAGCTAATCCGACCTAGGCTCATCTGATAGCGCAAGGCCCGAAGGTCCCCTGCTTTCTCCCGTAGGACGTATGCGGTATTAGCGTTCCTTTCGAAACGTTGTCCCCCACTACCAGGCAGATTCCTAGGCATTACTCACCCGTCCGCCGCTGAATCAGGAAGCAAGCTTCCTTCAACCGCTCGACTTGCATGTGTTAGGCCTGCCGCCAGCGTTCAATCTGAGCCATGATCAAACTCTTCAGTTCAATACTGCAATCGGGTTTTGAGAAAACCCTATAAACTTGGCTCAGCAATCGCAAACTCGAACCCGAAGGATCGAGGTAACTCTTTGATTTCTCGTGGAGTCGTTGTGATGCTGATAATCTTGTTGACTAACAGTCTTAACTCACAAGCACCCACACGAATTGCTTGATTCAATTGTTAAAGAGCGGTGGGTTGATTCTTTCGTCTCAACCGAGGCGCGCATTCTACGCTAGCCTCATATTCTGTCAAGCGTTTATTTCGAAGTATTTTTCCAGAAACCTGAACAACTTCAAACACTTGACTCGCTTCGATCACTCGTTAGCGGGAGGCGAATTCTACAGCGTTTCAAACCGCTGTCAACTGCCTTTTCGCCGCCTCCGAACTTGAAGATCGAAGCACTTCCTCACTGCCTTAACGACTAACTCATTGATTAACAAGGCGTTTATCGTTTCGGCTGCGCCGGAAGTGGGGCGAATTATAGACACTTGAAATCTGCCGTCAACCCCCAATTCAGAAAACTGTCATAAACCTTGCTCACGTGCTGCTCCTATATAGAAGCAGCACTACACCACGCCTGCGGCGTGGAGTTGGTCATAGGTCTGGGCATCCATGTTTAACAGCTGCTGCAGGACTTCTTGGGTATGCTCGCCCAGCAAAGGAGGCGCATGTCGGTACTCCACGGGACTGGCGCTCAGCCGTAGTGGGCTGGCGACCATGGGGAGGGTGCCCGCCAGAGGATGTTTCAGTTCAATGGCCAGCCCCCTGGCAAGCACCTGGGGGTCGGCGAACACCTGGGCCAGATCGTTTATCGGACCGCAGGGCACGCCAGCCACTTCGAGTTCGGTGACCCACTGCTGGGTCGTCTTGAACACCGTCGCCTGCCGGATCAAGGGGATCAGCTGCGTGCGATTGGCGACCCGCTGCTGGTTGGAGGCGAAACGGGGGTCGGTGGCCCATTCGGGATGGCCGGCCACCTGGGCGAATTTGGCGAACTGGCTATCGTTGCCCACCGTCAGGATGAAATCGCCGTCGGCTGTAGGAAAATCCTGGTAGGGCACGATGTTTGGATGGGCATTGCCCAAGCGCCCAGGCGCGACCCCTGTGGTGAGGTAGTTCATGGCCTGGTTGGCCAGACAGGCTACCTGCACGTCCAGCAGGGCCATGTCGATCTGCTGGCCACCGCCACCTTTGTCGCGATGCGCCAATGCAGCCAGTATGGCGACGGTGGAATACAGACCGGTCAGGATGTCAGTCAGAGCGACGCCCACCTTGGCAGGCCCGGCACCAGGATCGCCATCGGCCTTGCCGGTGAGGCTCATCAGGCCGCCCATGCCTTGCACCATGAAGTCGTATCCTGGGCGGGTGGCATAGGGGCCGGTCTGGCCGAAACCGGTGATCGAGCAGTAGATCAGTTGCGGATTCACGGCGCTGAGTGACGCATAGTCCAGCCCATACGCAGCCAGACCGCCGACCTTGAAGTTCTCGATGAGAATGTCGGAGTTCGCAGCCAGCTCGCGGACCAGCTGTTGCCCCTCGGACCGAGTAAAGTCGATGGTGACCGAGCGCTTGTTGCGATTGGCCGCCAGGTAATAGGCGGCTTCACCGGTGCTGTTGCCTGCCTGATCCGCCAGGAACGGCGGTCCCCAGGCTCGGGTGTCGTCACCGCGGCCTGGACGTTCGACCTTGATGACCTCGGCGCCGAGGTCGGCGAGGATCTGACCTGCCCAAGGCCCGGCCAGCACTCGCGACAGATCGAGTACACGAAGATGCGAAAGCGCGCCCATGATGACCTCCTGTCAATAGAAGGCTTGCAGGCCGGTTTGCGCACGCCCCAGGATCAAGGCGTGCACGTCGTGGGTGCCTTCGTAGGTATTGACCACCTCCAAGTTGACCAGATGGCGGGCAATGCCGAACTCATCGGAGATCCCGTTGCCGCCGAGCATGTCTCGGGCCATGCGTGCGATGTCCAGGGATTTGCCGCAGGAGTTGCGCTTCATGATCGAGGTGATCTCGAAGGCCGCGGTGCCTTCGTCTTTCATCCGACCCAGGCGCAGGCAGCCTTGCAAGGCGAGGGTGATCTCGGTCTGCATGTCGGCCAGCTTCTTCTGGATGAGTTGGTTGGCGGCGAGCGGGCGGCCGAACTGCTGGCGATCCAGGGTGTACTGTCGAGCGGTATGCCAGCAGAATTCCGCTGCCCCCAACGCCCCCCAAGAGATGCCGTAACGCGCGGAGTTGAGGCAAGTGAACGGCCCCTTGAGACCACGCACATCGGGAAACATGTTTTCTTCCGGGACGAACACGTTGTCCATGACGATTTCACCGGTGATGGAGGCGCGCAGGCCTACCTTGCCGTGAATGGCGGGTGCGCTGAGGCCGGCCCAGCCTTTTTCCAGAATGAAGCCGCGGATGTCACCCGCATCGTCCTTGGCCCACACCACGAACACGTCGGCAATCGGGCTGTTGGTGATCCACATCTTGCTGCCGCTCATGCGGTAGCCGCCGTCGACCTTGCGCGCCCGTGTAACCATGGCGCCTGGATCGGAGCCGTGGTCGGGCTCGGTCAGGCCGAAGCAGCCGATCCACTCGCCACTGGCCAGTTTGGGCAGGTATTTCTGCTTTTGCGCTTGAGTGCCGAATTCATTGATTGGAACCATCACCAATGACGACTGCACGCTCATCATCGAGCGGTAGCCGGAATCTACGCGCTCGACCTCACGGGCGATCAGGCCATAGCAGACGTAGTTGAGACCACTGCCGCCGAATTCTTCCGGGATGGTGGCGCCGAGCAGACCCATCTCGCCCATTTCGCGAAAGATGGAGGGATCGGTGGTTTCATGACGAAAGGCCTCCAGGACACGCGGCATGAGTTTGTCCTGCGCGTATTGCTCCGCACTGTCGCGCACCATGCGCTCTTCCTGGGTAAGTTGCTGGTCCAGCAGCAGCGGGTCGATCCAGTTGAAGCTTGCCATGTGTCCATCCTCTAGAAAGCGGTATATCTGCAGATTAGGCCGGTGCGACCTGGCGGACAAAGCAGGATTACGCATGGGCTTGTGATAATTTCTCACTTCGTAAGTGGGCCATGGTGCACAGCGCCGGGACTTGAGTGAGGAACGGTTACATGCGCAGACGAATACCCAGTACGGCCGCACTGATCTGCTTCGAGGCGGCGGCGCGCCATGGAAGCTTCACCAAGGCGTCTGCGGAGCTGTTCCTGACGCAGGGGGCAGTCTGCAGGCAGATTGCCAATCTCGAAGCGTTTCTCGATGTGCGCCTGTTTCGACGCTCCAAGCGGGGCGTGAAGCTGACCGAAGCGGGATTGTCGTACAGCCGCCGGGTGGCCGCGCAACTCGATGCCGTGGAGCGCGAGACGCTGGCGGTGATGGGTCAGCAGGGCGCCAGTACCCTGGAGCTGGCCGTGGTGCCGACTTTCGGTACCCAATGGCTGCTGCCGCGGCTGAAGGATTTCCAGCGGCATAACCCGCAGATCACGGTCCACCTGACCAACCGGACTCGGCCTTTCCTGTTCGCCGACACCGACTTCGATGCGGCGATCTACTTCGGGGACGGTGACTGGCCGGGCACGCAGACCAGCAGACTGATGGAAGAGCATCCCGTTCCCGTGTGCAGTCCGGCGCTTCTGCAAGGGCAGTTGGCATTGACGCCGGCCCGCATCGCCGAACTTGCGCTGCTGCAGCAGAGCACTCGTCCCTATGCATGGCGACAGTGGTTTGCCAGCCTGGACATTAACGTGCCGCGTGATCTGAGCGGTCCGCGCTATGAGCTGTTCTCCATGCTGGCTCAGGCAGCGGTACATGAAATGGGGATTGCCCTCATTCCTCCGTTTCTGATCCAGCGGGAGTTGCGCGAGGGCAGCCTGGTCGTTGCCAATCCCCACGAGCTGACCAGTTCCAAAGCCTATTACCTGGCCGTGCCGGACAGGCATCGCGAGTTGGGATCGCTGCGGGTTTTTCGCGATTGGCTGATGCAGCAGGCGCAGGATTATCACGCAATGGAAGGGCGGCAGCATCGCTGACAATCCGTAGTGGTACCTTGAAAAACCCTACAGATATATGTTTTTGGCGCGTTTCTGAAACATAGGGAAAATGGCGAATTCTCCGCGCCAGCCTTCGCACTGCCTGACTATGGCGTGTTTTTGACGCTGATCAATCTCTACCCTCCAGATATTTCGCAAAATATTTCAACGCCTCCGGTCATCGCTGTAACTCCCGATCTAGAAGGCTTTGAGGCCTACCGCTGTGACATTCGGTCACAGCGTGACTTGTAGTGCTTTGCGTGTATCGCTCCACAACCTGTTGAAGCCGCTCGTCGGGGCCTGCAAAATGCCGCGGCCCGCCGTTTTCAGGCGGTATCGTGCTGATGGGCCATCGCAGAATGAGCCATTGCCAGTGCTTGGGTACGACCAGGAAGAAGATCCAGCAGGAGATATAACGTGCACATTGGTGTTCCTCTCGAAACGCAGCAGGGCGAGACACGTGTAGCCGCCACCCCGGAGACCATCAAGAAGCTGGTCGCTCAGGGCCATGTGGTGACGGTTGAAAGTGGCGCAGGCGTGCGCGCGAGCGTGACCGACGGTGCCTATGAGGCCGCTGGCGCGATCATTGGCAGCGCGGCCCAGGTGCTTGCCACGCAGTTGGTGCTTAAGGTCAACCCCCCCAACGACACAGAACTGTTGCAGATGAGCACCGGTACGGTGCTGCTGGGCATGCTCAACCCGTTCAACAACGAGTTGATCACCAAGATGGCGGAGCGGGGCATCAGTGCTTTCGCCCTCGAGGCAGCGCCTCGTACGTCCCGTGCGCAGAGCCTGGACGTGCTGTCTTCGCAAGCCAACATCGCCGGCTACAAGTCAGTGCTGCTGGCGGCGCATCACTACCCACGGTTCATGCCGATGCTGATGACCGCAGCCGGTACCGTCAAGGCGGCACGGGTGCTGATTCTGGGTGCCGGTGTGGCGGGGCTGCAGGCCATCGCCACGGCCAAGCGCCTGGGTGCGGTGATCGAGGCCTCGGACGTACGTCCTGCGGTGAAGGAGCAGATCGAATCGCTGGGGGCGAAGTTCATCGATGTGCCGTATGAAACCGACGAGGAACGCGAATGCGCCGAAGGCACGGGGGGTTACGCCCGGCCCATGCCTGCCAGCTGGATGCAGCGTCAGGCGCAGGCGGTTCACGAGCGGGCCAAGCAGGCCGACATCGTCATCACCACTGCGCTGATTCCGGGGCGCAAGGCGCCTACGTTGCTCAGTGCCGAAACGGTGGCACAGATGAAGCCCGGCTCGGTGGTGATCGACCTCGCAGCCCTGCAGGGCGGTAACTGCCCACTGACCGTGGCCGATCAGGTGGTGGTGCATAACGGCGTGACCATCGTCGGGCCGACCAACCTGCCGGCGCAGGTGGGTGCCGACGCCTCGGCGCTGTATGCCCGCAACCTGCTGGATTTCATGAAGCTGCTGTTCGACAAGGAAGGGCAGTTCACCATCAACCTGGAAGACGACATCGTCGCCGCGTGCCTGATGTGCCGCGATGGCCAGATCGTGCGCAAGAACGGCTGAGGACACTACAAATGGAAGACATGCTGATCTCCCACGGTATCTACAACCTGATCATTTTCGTGCTGGCCATCTATGTCGGCTATCACGTGGTCTGGAACGTGACACCTGCGCTGCACACACCCCTGATGGCCGTGACCAACGCCATTTCGGCCATTGTCATCGTCGGTGCGATGCTCGCCGCAGCGCTGACCGTGACGCCTCTGGGCAAGACCATGGGCACCCTGGCCGTGGCGCTGGCAGCGGTGAACGTATTCGGCGGGTTCCTGGTAACCCGGCGGATGCTGGAGATGTTCAAGAAGAAAGCCCCGAAAGTGAAGGATGAGGCGTCCAAACAATGAGCATGAATTTGGTTACGCTTCTTTATCTGGTGGCATCGGTGTGCTTCATCCAGGCGTTGAAGGGTCTGTCCCATCCGACCACGTCGCGACGCGGCAACCTGTTCGGCATGCTGGGCATGACCCTTGCGGTGCTCACCACTGTCGGCCTGATCTACAAGCTGGGCGCAGAACTGGCAACCGCCGGCATCGGCTACGTGCTGGTCGGTCTGCTGGTGGGCGGTACCGCTGGGTCGATCATGGCCAAGCGCGTGGAAATGACCAAGATGCCAGAGCTGGTGGCCTTCATGCACAGCATGATCGGTCTGGCGGCAGTGTTCATCGCTATCGCCGCCGTGGTCGAGCCGCAATCGCTGGGCATCGTCGCGCACCTGGGTGACGCGATTCCAACTGGTAACCGCCTGGAACTGTTCCTGGGCGCAGCGATTGGCGCCATCACCTTTTCCGGCTCGGTGATTGCCTTCGGCAAGCTGTCCGGCAAATACAAGTTCCGCCTGTTCCAGGGCGCGCCCGTACAGTTTGCCGGCCAGCACAAGCTCAATCTGCTGATCGGCCTGGGTACCTTGCTGTGTGGTCTGATCTTCATGTTCACGGGCAGCTATGCCGCCTTTGGCCTGATGCTGGCCCTGGCGTTCGTCCTGGGTGTGCTGTTGATCATCCCGATCGGCGGGGCCGACATGCCGGTGGTGGTGTCCATGCTCAACAGCTATTCGGGCTGGGCTGCAGCGGGCATCGGATTCTCGCTGAACAACTCGATGCTGATCATTGCCGGTTCGCTGGTGGGTTCCAGTGGTGCGATTCTGTCCTACATCATGTGCAAGGCGATGAACCGTTCGTTCTTCAACGTCATTGGCGGTGGCTTCGGCGCGGTTGCGGATGCAGGCCCGGCGGGCGCCAAGGAAGCACGACCAGTGAAATCGGGTTCGGCGGACGATGCCACGTTCCTGCTGACCAACGCCGACACCGTGATCATCGTGCCTGGCTATGGCCTGGCCGTGGCCCGCGCGCAGCATGCGCTCAAGGAGCTGACGGAGAAACTGACCCACGCCGGCGTGACCGTCAAATATGCGATCCATCCGGTGGCCGGACGTATGCCCGGGCACATGAACGTGCTGCTGGCCGAGGCCGAAGTGCCTTATGACCAGGTCTTCGAGATGGACGACATCAACTCCGAGTTCGGCCAGGCCGACGTGGTGCTGGTGCTCGGCGCCAACGACGTGGTCAACCCGGCGGCCAAGAACGATCCGAAATCACCCATTGCGGGGATGCCGATCCTTGAAGCGTTCAAAGCCAAGACCATCATTGTCAACAAGCGCTCGATGGCCAGCGGCTACGCCGGTTTGGACAACGAGCTGTTCTACCTGGACAAGACCATGATGGTCTTCGGCGATGCCAAGAAAGTCATCGAAGACATGGTCAAAGCTGTGGAGTAAAGGCCGCGCCAAGTGTCACGCCGTAAACTGTAAACCCCGCCCATGGCGGGGTTTTTTGCATCCACGGTAAAAGTGTTTTACGGAAAAAGGCCCGGAATAGAGCGGTTGATGCGACTTTGGTCGCAGGACGCGACTGCCCGCATTCACTAGACTGCGCAGCACGCGTTTCGCTTCTCGGGATAATGAACATGCACGCTGACCGTATTCGCCTGGCTTCCTTGCAGGACAAGATAATGAGCGCCGCCCAGGCGGCTGAACTGATCGAAGATGGCATGACCGTGGGCATGAGTGGCTTCACCCGTGCCGGGGAGGCCAAGGCCGTTCCCCAGGCGCTGGCGGAACGCGCGCTGCGCACACCGCTCAAGATCAGCCTGATGACTGGCGCCAGCCTGGGTAATGACCTGGACAAGCAGTTGACCGAAGCTGGCGTGCTGGCCCGGCGCATGCCATTCCAGGTCGACAGCACCTTGCGCAAGGCCATCAATGCCGGCTCGGTGATGTTCATCGACCAGCATCTGTCCGATACCGTGGAACAGTTGCGCAACCGCCAGATCAAGGCCGTCGACCTGGCCGTCATCGAATGCGTCGCCATTACCGAGGAAGGGCATCTGGTGCTCAGTACGTCGGTGGGCAACTCGGCAAGTTTCGCGATCCTGGCCGAACAGGTGATCGTCGAGATCAACCTGGCGCAGCCATTGGAGCTGGAAGGCCTGCACGACATTTATATTCCCAGCTATCGGCCCACACGCCTGCCGATCCCGGTGTTGAGCGCCGATACCCGCATCGGCCGCTGCGCAGTGCAGATCGACCCGGCGAAGATCAGCGCCATCGTCATCAGCCAGCAGGCCGACTCACCATCGACTGTGCTGCCACCGGACGACGATACCCAGGCGATCGCGGGGCATCTGGTGGACTTTTTCAAGAGCGAGGTCGACGCAGGGCGTTTGACCAACAGCCTCATGCCGTTGCAGGCGGGCATCGGCACCATCGCCAATGCGGTGATGCACGGCCTGCTGGATTCACCGTTCGACAACTTGACGATGTACTCCGAAGTGCTGCAGGACTCGACCTTCGACCTGTTCGATGCCGGCAAGCTGGCGTTCGCTTCGGGCAGCTCCATGACCTTGTCGGCACGCAAGCATGCGGAAGTTTTCAGCCACTTCGAACGATACAAATCGCGCCTGGTGCTGCGTCCGCAGGAGATTTCCAATCACCCGGAGGTGATTCGACGCCTGGGCATCATCGGTATCAACACTGCGCTGGAGTTCGACCTGTACGGCAACGTGAATTCTACCCATGTCTGCGGCACCCGGATGATGAACGGCATCGGCGGGTCGGGTGATTTTGCGCGCAACGCCCACCTGGCCATCTTCGTCACCAAATCGATTGCCAAGGGTGGTGCAGTTTCCAGCGTCGTACCCATGGTCAGCCATGTCGACCACAGCGAACACGACGTCGATATCCTGGTGACCGAGCAGGGGCTGGCGGATTTGCGCGGCCTGGCACCCCGAGAGCGGGCGCAGGCGGTCATCGACAACTGTGTTCACCCGCAGTATCGCGAGGCACTGCAGCACTATTTCGATCAAGCATGCCTGCGTGGCGGCCATACGCCTCATGTCTTGCGGGAGGCACTGCAATGGCACATCAACCTGGAAGAGACCGGGCGCATGTTGGCGAGCTGAAGCGCACAGTTTCACTGTGATGCAATACAGTTCTTGGGAGTAATGTCTGGACTCAGCAGCAAGAAGCGTAAACTGTACTACTGTACGGGTAAAAATCGAGGTCGGTTTGCCTGGAGCGAATGCAAATCGAGCTAAAATGCACTACTTGAGGGCAGACCCGTACAGTTGCCTCATTCCAGAGCAAGACAGTTGGGTTTAACAGTCAACTGACCGCACACAATACAGGTGAACTGTGCCTACTGTTCTGGACACGGAGCATGGAAAATGGTTACCAGATAAACCACTACTCAGCCCCGCCACAAGCGGAAGGATGTACATCATGGAACGTACCCTCAGTTCCGACCTGTTCCAGGCCAACACCAAAACCGCTCAAACTTCGGCTCCTCTGCGCTTTTTCGCCAACCTGATGCTTTGGCAGCGCCGTATCGCCAGCCGCCATCAACTGGCTCGTCTGGATGCTCGTCTGCTGGCCGATGCCGGTATCAGCGAAGCCCAGCGTTGCGAAGAGTTGAGCAAGCCGTTCTGGCGTTGATGCAACGCCGCGCTGGTGACAGAGCCTGAAGGCCGAACCAGCAACGAATTCTAAAAAAGCCCGTCGCGGTCAACGCTGACGGGTTTTTTTTGCCTGCACGAAAGCTGACAGATACAGTTATATGATTATGATTAAAGACCATAACAGTTGAATCATCGCTGGCGCCGGATGGTCGGAGTGCTGGCGCCCGAAGCTTCGAGGCGCTCTAATAAGCTTCATAGCGCTCAAACTTCGCCTTGATCTGGAGATCCATCATGTCCCGTAATCATCTGTTGGGTGCCGCCGTATTGTTGGCTCTGGCCAGCGGCGCGCAGGCTTCAAGCTTCGTCGTCACGACCGATGCACTGGTCCGTGGGGTCAATGCATCGACCAATGCAACCTCTGACCTGTCTTCCTCGCTGCGCGACAACAAGATCGTACGTGAAGCGCGGGACGATGCGGCGAGCTTCGTCGCCAGCCAGGGCGATATTCGCGGTGCCAAGCTGGAAAGCGCTTTTGCCCACATCCGCAAGGTCGCCCCGCAGATGCAGGCCAGCGACGCGCAACTGGCCCAGGCCATTCTGGCCATCTGATGCTCTGCAACGGGTACCTCCCGCAGATGAAGAATGCGACAGGCTGCTGCAGCCTGCTCATCGCGGGTGGTTCTCGGACCCACGTTGGGCTAGCCTTGCCGGCCCAATCGCTCGACATCTGAAGCCTGATGCGTTATTTGCCACTGATTCTCGTCATCTGGGCGTCGTCGGCTGCGGCCTTCGACGTGAGTCTGCAGTCATCGGTGATCACCTTGTATGTGACCAGCAAGGTCACGACGGCCCCCTTCGATCGCAAGTTGATCCTGTCTGCCCGTGACGATGCTGCGTGCTTCGTCGCCAGCAGCGGGCGATGCCGTGGGGCACGGCTGCAGGCGGCTCTGGCGAGCATTCGCCAGAAGCACCCACAAATTGCTGCCAGCGACCTTGAACTGGCGCAGGCGATACTCGTCCAATAGACACCTCGTATTACGGAGAAGCTCCATGCGTACCCCGCTGATTGCCGCTACCCTCGGCCTGTTCTTGCTGGCCGATGTGGCCCAGGCCCAAACTGTCGTGGCCACCAGTAATATCATCGTTCGTGCATTCGGCCGATCGATCGATTTCACGTCCGACACCACCACTTCGATCCGTGACTCCAAGGTGGTCCTGGAAGCCCGGGACGATGCGGCCAGCTATGTGGCCAGCCAGGGCGATATTCGTGGCGCCCAACTGGAGGCGGCTTTCAATACGCTGCGCGAACGCGTTCCACAGGCGCGCAGCGCCAGTGACCAGGACCTTGCCGAAGCCATTCTCGCACTGTGAGACGATTGACCAGCTGGCTGCTGGCGGCAGGCCTTCTGCTGACGACGGCGCAGGCCACGGCCGGCTTGCAGTTGGTCCTTGATCGCAGCGGGCTGGACGCACGACAGGCCGATGCCAGCCAAGCACTGCTCGACGATGCGATGGCTGCATTGCCGCCGCGCTTCGTCGAGCAACTGGACCGCCGGATCGACGTCAGCTGGTCGTCGCGCATGCCCGACAATGCCTATGGTCAGGCCTCCCTGGTCTCGAGCCTTGAGTTGAACCTCAACCAGCTGCAAGGACTGGCCGACGGCTCTTCGGCCCAGCGGCGGACCAATCGTCCCCACGGCACGGTGCGCGAGGAGCTGCTGGCCACCATGCTTCACGAGCTGACCCATATCTACGACCGCGCGCGCCTCTGGACACCTGCCGAGCGCACTTTGGTCAGCCGCTGCGGCCGACAGGATGCAAGCCTGGGCAAGGTGGGCCTGCCCGATGAGTGCCGTGGCCAGACGACCCGCCGCTTCACCCTGAGCGACGATCCACGCCTGTTGGACCTGGCTGGCTGGCAGCAATATGTCGGGCGCCGTGGTGAGCGTGAAGAGCAGAACCGTCAGATCGTGCGCAGCCCTGATATCTATGAGGTGAGCAGTCCGAAGGAATTCGTTGCGGTGAACATGGAGTATTTCCTGCTCGACCCGACCTATGCCTGCCGTCGTCCGGCACTGTTCGAATATTTCAAGGCGCGGTTCGACTGGGCGCCCGCACGCCAGCAAAGCTGTGCCCAAGGCCTGCCGTACCTGAATGCGGGCAGCGACTTTGCCAAGACGCCGCTGGGCAAGATCGATCCTGAACGGGTCTATGCGGTGGACTACCTGCTGGCCGAGGCCAATCAGAACCTGGCCAGCCGCTGGGGGCACAGCATGCTGCGCCTGGTCATCTGCGCACCGGGGCGGCCGCGTGGCCCGGACTGTCGTCTGGATCTGGAGCAGCATCTGGTGTTGTCCTACCGCGCGTTCGTCAACGACGTGCAGCTTTCCACCTGGGGCGGGCTGATGGGGCAATACCCCTCGCGGCTGTTCGTGTTGCCGTTGTCGCAGGTGATCGACGAATACACCAAGACCGAGCTGCGCAGCCTGGCTTCGGTGCCGCTGAAGCTGGATCGGCCGGAGATCGAGTCGCTGGTGCGCCATGCGGCCGAAATGCATTGGAGCTACGACGGCAGCTACTACTTTCTGTCCAACAACTGTGCGGTGGAAAACCTCAAGCTGCTGCGCAGTGGTACGCATGATCCGCGCTTGCAGGGTATCGACAGCATCTTGCCCAACGGATTGCTCGAAGTTCTGGAAGGCCGCGGGCTGGCCGATGGCAGCGTACTGGATGATCCGCGCGAGGCACTGCGCCTGGGTTATCGGTTCGATTCGTATCGCGATCGCTATCAGGCCATGTTCGAGGTGCTGCGCAAGCATCTGCCGATTCCGCAGCAAAGCGTCGAAGCGTGGCTGGAGCAGAGCGCGCAGCAGCGGCAACCCTGGTTTGCCCAGGCCGATCTGCGCACCAGTGCCGCGCTGCTGTTGCTGGAGCAGGCCAGTTACCGACGTCAGTTGCTGTTGGCCCAGGAGGAAGTGAAGCAGCGCTACCTGGGTGCTCGCGAGCTGGGCGACGGTAGTGTGGCCAATGCCAACCAGATGCTGCAGGAGATCCTGGCCAACAGCGGATTTCTCAGCCGACCGGCGGAGTTGCTCGACAACGGTGGCTACGGTTTGCCGCAGACGGCGGAGTGGCAGCGCCTGGAATCGGAAAGCAGTCAGCGTCAGCAACAGCTGCAGCGCCTGAGTACCGGTCTGGACAAAGAGGTGAGGGCGCTGTTGACGCCTGAGCGGGCCAGGGAAATTGCGGCCACCGAAGCGAATCTCAAGCAGGTGGGGGAGCATCTGCGTGAATTGCACAAGGCGGCGGGGGGGTTGGTGTTGCCTTGAGGGCCTCTTCGCGGGCAGAGCCCGCTCCCACAGGGGAGGTGTGCGTTACGGGTAGAGAGTTTTCTCAAAGGGACGGTGTGTCGTTGAGGGGATTGATTTGTGTTCAATTGTATCGTTTTGAATGGCGAAAGGTTGTTGAAAGCTTGCCGACTTAGCATCGACTCACCCCCGGCGTAAGACCGGCCGGCCAGAAAGCAGCATCCAGATGCGCTTTCGGCCTCTTGAACAACAACAATGGTGAAACCGATGTCCTTGATGATCCCTACCCGTAGTGCCTCCCTTCCCATACTCCCGGCTCTTGCCATTCTTCGCTGAACCTATCGTTCTTCGTCCTTAGCCGCGCTGTGCCTGGAGTATTCCCATGCTGACATTCCTTGGCTTTGCCATGGTCATCACGTTCATGTTCCTGATCATGACCAAGCGCCTTTCCGCGCTGATCGCCTTGATCATCGTGCCTATCCTGTTCGCTCTGTTCGGTGGTTTCGCACCGGAAATCGGCCCGATGATGCTTGCGGGCATTACCAAGCTTGCGCCGACCGGCGTGATGCTGATGTTCGCCATCCTGTATTTCGCACTGATGATCGATTCGGGTTTGTTCGACCCGGCAGTGCGCAAGATCCTCAAGCTGGTCAAGGGCGACCCGCTGAAAGTCTCGGTCGGTACCGCCGTGCTGGCACTGATCGTTTCGCTGGACGGTGACGGCGCGACCACCTACATGATCTGCGTGGCGGCCATGCTGCCGCTGTACCAGCGCATCGGCATGAGCCCGAGGATCATGGCCGGCTTGATCATCCTGGCAGGCGGGGTCATGAACATGACGCCGTGGGGTGGTCCCACCGCACGTGCCGCCAGCGCCTTGCATGTCGACCCTTCGGACATCTTCGTGCCGATGATCCCGGCCATGGCGTTCGGCGTCATCGCCATCCTGGTGATTGCCTACATGTACGGCAAGCGCGAGCGCGTTCGCCTGGGCGAGCTGCATTTGCAAGGCGATGAAATAGACCACAGCGAGATCAGCGTCTCGCAGTACCCGGACGCGCGCCGGCCCAAATTGATCTGGTTCAACGGCGGCTTGACCCTGCTGTTGATGGTGACCTTGATCATGGGCCTGCTGCCGCTGCCGGTGCTGTTCATGATCGCGTTCAGTATCGCCATGATCGTCAACTACCCGTGCCTGGAAGCGCAGAAGGCACGTGTTGCCGCTCACTCCGGCAGCGTTCTGGCCGTGGTCGGGTTGATCTTCGCCGCGGGTATCTTTACCGGTATCCTGACCGGTACCGGCATGGTCGACGCCATGTCCAAGAGCCTGCTGGCCGTGATTCCGGATGCCATGGGCCCGTACCTGGCCGTGATCACCGCGTTGGTGAGCATGCCGTTCACCTTTTTCATGTCGAACGATGCCTTCTACTATGGCGTCCTGCCGGTACTGGCCGAAGCGGCTGCGCACTACGGTATCTCGCCGGTCGAAATGGCGCGTGCCTCGATCGTCGGACAGCCAGTGCACCTGCTCAGCCCGCTGGTTCCCTCGACCTACCTGCTGGTGGCCCTGGCCGGTATCGAGTTCGGTGACCACCAGCGCTTCACCCTCAAGTGGGCAGTACTGGTTTGCCTGTGCATAATGTTCGCCGCACTGGCCATGGGGATCTTTCCTCTGTTCAGCAGTCTATAAATCTTATTCGCGGACCAGGCCGGATGACGTTGCGCCGCTGCCATTCACAGGCAGCGGCGCCGTAGTCTCCGGCCTTGCCTCGCCCTGGCCTCCAACACGAAGGACTTCACATGGAATGGTTCACCAACCCGGAAATCTGGGTTGCTTTCTTGACCCTGACAGCACTGGAAATCGTGCTGGGCATCGACAACATCATCATGATCTCGATCCTGGTGAGCCGCATGCCCAAGCACATGCAGGCGCGTACGCGAATCTTCGGCCTGGCGCTGGCGATGGTCACCCGTATCCTGCTGCTGCTTTCGATCACCTGGG
Source organism: Pseudomonas coleopterorum (assembly GCF_900105555.1). Classification (NCBI taxonomy): domain Bacteria; kingdom Pseudomonadati; phylum Pseudomonadota; class Gammaproteobacteria; order Pseudomonadales; family Pseudomonadaceae; genus Pseudomonas; species Pseudomonas coleopterorum. The sequence continues at coordinate 4,765,486 of NZ_FNTZ01000001.1, read as the reverse complement.
TCATGCGCCTGACCGCCGACCTGTTCGTGGTGTTCGGCCAGGGCATCTCCGGGCGTGATCTGATTCTGTTCTTCGGTGGCCTGTTCCTGCTGTGGAAAAGCTCGCAAGAGATCTACCACGGCATGGAAGGTGAAGAAGAGGGCGGGGACGAAGTTGCAGGCAAGGGCGGCAATTTCATCTACACCATCATTCAGATCGCCATCATCGACATCGTGTTCTCGCTGGATTCGGTCATCACCGCGGTCGGCATGGTGTCCCATGTGCCGGTCATGGTCGCTGCGATCATCGTCGCGGTGTTGGTGATGATGGTCGCCTCGGGCACCATCAGCCGCTTCATCGATCAGCACCCGTCGTTGAAGATGCTGGCACTGTCGTTCCTGCTGGTGGTCGGTACCGTACTGATCGCCGAAGCCTTCGATGTGCATGTGCCCAAGGGTTACGTGTATTTCGCCATGGCCTTCTCCCTGGCCGTGGAAGCGATCAACATCAAGATGCGTACCGCTATCGCGCGCAAGCGTCGCGAGTCTCAGGAAGAGTCCTGAGCCTGCAGAGCTGCGTGCTGCCCTCGCGGCACGCAGTGATGGCCAGCAATGTGCTATGAACGACTCGCCGGTCGGGGAGTCTGTTCCATTGACTTGGCCGATTTCGATGGAAGGGATTCATGCACGAGCGGGTGAAAAGCGCTCCAGGTACACAGCGCCGCCTGTTGTGCCTGTGGCTTCTGGCAGCGGCGCTGTTGTGCGCCGGCCGTGAAGCCTTGGCGCTGGACCGTTTCCAGGTTGAGGGCTATCTGCTGCCCAATGGCTTGCAACTGCTGCTCAAGCCTGGCGACGAACGCGCCCATGTTTCCATCCGCCTGGTCGTCGGCGTGGGTTTCGACGACTTCTCCTGCGCCGATCAGGAATTGCCCCACCTGCTCGAGCACCTGCTGTTCAGCGGCATCGACGAGCATGGCGAAGGCGGCCTCGAAGAGCGCATGCAAGCGCTGGGCGGCGAATGGAATGCCTTTACCAGCAGTGCCGACACCACTTTCGTGATCGAAGCACCGGCGCGCAATCAGCGCAAGGTGCTCGACCTCCTGCTGGCCGCCATTACCCAGACCAGAATCGATGACAACGTCCTGGCAAGCACCAAGCGCATCATCGAGCACGAAGATGGCACCCATTACTCCCACCTGCAGCACCTGCTCGACAAGCCAGCTCAGGACAGCAATGCCAGCAGCCAGTTGGCCATCGAGTTGGGGCTCAAGTGTCCCCAGCCTGCGGAAGTCACCGATCTGACCCTGGAACAGGTGCGTGAGGTTCGGCAGAACTGGTATGCACCGAACAACATGAGCCTGATCGTCGTCGGAGGCCTGGATAAGCTGTTGCCCGCCTATCTGGAGCGGACCTGGGGCGCGCTGGACGCGGTCGAGCCCAGCGATCATCAGGATCTTCGTTCAGTCACCCACGAAGCCGAGCCGCAGGCCGACCTGATACGCGGCTGGCTGGGCGACGACGCCACGCTTCACCTGTATTTCCTCGAACCGGTGCTGGATACCGTACACCCGGCGACGCTGGACCTGCTGCAAAGTTATCTGGAATGGGAGCTGTACCGCGAACTGCGACTGGCTCACGGATTGTCGTATGGGCCCTGGGTGGCCCGCGAGTCGTATGGCGACAGCGGCCTGTTGAGCCTGAATGCCGCGGTGGACCAGGCCGATATCGGTCAGGCAGGTCTGGTCATGGGGCAGATGGTCGCGCGTCTGCGCGACAGCGGTGTGGACGCTGTGACCTTCAAGCGTCTCAAGAACCTGGCGATTGCCCGGCAAGCATGGGCGGCACAAGGCAACATTGCCTTGGCCGACTACTATTGGGGAGCACTGGCCGACTATACCGACGGCCGCTTTGCCAGCCCGGCACGGCAGTTGGGGCAGGTCACCGTGGAAGACGCCAATACTGCATTGCGCCAGCTGCTCAGCAAGCCGGGGTACATGCGTGTGGAAAAACCGCTGCTCAGCTATGACCAGTTCTATCAGCTTGCCTGGGCCGTGTTGATCGGCCTGGCACTGTTGCTGGTGGTGCTGATCGTCTGGCGGCGTCGCGCCAAACGACACTGAGCCCTGCCGGAGCCGTCTGCTGGTTGCCGTTTCTTTGCCTTTTTTTTGTGGAAGACCATGCCGTACTTCGTCCAGCGACTCATCGACCTTATCAAACGCTATCCGGGCGTGATCGCGCTGGGCGGTTTCCTGTCCGGGATCGGCAGCTTCGTGCTAGTCGATCGACAGGCGGGGCTGGCCAGCTGGATCGCGGTGCTGATGCTGCTGACCTGGCTCTGGCTGATGCTGGAGAACACCTTCACCCAGTTGTTCGCACGGGTGTTCAAGCGCGAGATACCAACGCCGGTGCTGCGCTATGCCACGCAGATGATCCACCAGGAAAGTCTGTTCTTCGTGCTGCCTTTCTTCTATATCACCACCACATGGAACAGTGGCCAATGGGTGTTCACCGGCTTGCTGACCCTAGCCGGACTGGTGTCGATCATCGATCCGCTGTACTACAAATGGGTCGCACCCCGGCGCTGGCTTTTCATGGCGCTGCACACTTTTACGTTGTTCGCAGCGTTGCTCACAGCGCTGCCGATCATCCTGCACCTGACCACCGATGAAAGCTTCAAGCTGGCGCTGGCCATCGCCATGCTGCTGGCTTTTCCAAGCCTCGCGGTCAGCTTCCCGATCAATCACTGGCGCCGGGGCGTGGCGCTGGTGGGGGTGACCCTGATGATCGGCGGCGCCGGGTGGCTGCTGCGCTCCTGGGTTCCGCCGGCGACCCTGTGGCTGACGGAGGTAGCGGTGACCACCGAGCTGGACAACCGTAGCCGCACTCACGGGGACAGTCTGGAGACAGTCAGCGCGGCGCAACTGCGCAGTGGTGGTCTGTATGCCTACACCGCAATCAACGCTCCACGGGGCCTGGACGAGCGGATCTACCACGTGTGGCAGCACAAGGGTAAGGAAGTCGACCGCATCGCCCTGGACATCCACGGCGGACGCAAGGAAGGTTATCGCGCCTGGAGCCACAAGCAGAACTTCCCGGACGATGTCGCGGGAAGGTGGCAGGTGCGGGTCCTGACCGAAGATGGCCAGATCGTCGGTGTATTGCGCTTCAAGGTGACCGACGACGCCTCTCAGGCAGCGGTGGCGCCGAAGAACCAGTAGCACACGACGATGGCCGCAATGACCCCGGCCAGGTCCGCCAACAGTGCGCAGCCCACGGCGTGGCGGGCGCGCTGGATACCCACGGCGCCGAAGTACACCGCCAGCACATAGAAGGTGGTTTCGGTACTGCCTTGAATGGTGGCCGCGACCAGGGCCGCAAAACTGTCCACGCCGTGGGACTGCATGGTTTCGATCAGCATCGCCCGCGCGGCACTGCCGGAGAACGGCTTGACCAGTGCGGTCGGCAGGGCGTCGACGAAACGGGTGTCCATGCCCAGCCACTGGACCAGGTGGCGAATCCCGTCCAACCCCAGCTCCAGGGCGCCCGAAGCGCGCAGCACGCCCACAGCACAAAGCATGGCGACCAGGTAGGGCAGCAGACTCTTGGCGACATCGAAACCTTCCTTGGCGCCCTCGACGAATGCTTCGTAGACCTGCACCTTGCGCAGCGCCCCGATGGCCAGAAAGAGGATGATCAGGCCGAACAGGGTGAGGTTGCCCAGGATCGACGACAGCCCTGCAAGCGCGGTTGCCGACAGGGTGCCCAGAAACGCCATGAACAGGCCCAGCAGCAGCGCGCCCGGGACCAGATAGGCCAGAACCACCGGATCCCAGAGGCGCAAGCGCTGCATCACAGCCACTGCCAGCAGGCCGACCAGCGTACCGGCGGAAGTGGCCAGCAGGATCGGCAGAAAGACCAGAGTCGGGTCCACGGCGCCTTGTTGGGCGCGGTACATGAAGATCGATACCGGGAGGAGGGTCAGCGACGAGGCGTTGAGCACCAGAAAGAGGATCTGCGCATTGCTTGCCGTGGTAGCGCTGGGGTTGAGTTCCTGCAGCGAGCGCATGGCCTTGAGGCCAATGGGCGTCGCGGCGTTGTCCAGGCCCAGGCCATTGGCGGCGAAGTTCATGGTGATCAGCCCCAGTGCCGGATGCCCGCGCGGAACCTCGGGCATCAGCCGGCTGAACAGCGGTCCGAGGATCTTGGCCAGCCAATCGACGATACCTGCCTTCTCGGCGATTTTCAGAAAACCCAACCAGAGGGTGAGGGTGCCGAACAGCAGGACCATCACTTCGACCGACAGCTTGGCCATGGCGAACAGGCTTTCGACCATGGCGGCGAAGATACCGGCGTTGCCGCCGACCAGCCATTGGCCGAAGGCCGAGATCGCGGCGATCAGAAAGAAGCTGAGCCACAGGCCGTTCAGCATGGGTATTCCCTCATTCGAAGATGCGCGGATGATAGCCCAAAGCGAAGTGGGATTCTGCCCCGCAGGGCAGTGGGGGGTGTCAGGATTTTCGCGTGAAGCCGGACGCGGCTTGCACCGCTACAGGCAGGCACCTATAGCGGTTGTGAGCCCTTCGCGGGCAGAGCCCGCTCCCACAGTGCGCGTGAGGTGCGCAGAGCGGTTGTGAGCCCTTCGCGGGCAGAGCCCGCTCCCACAGTGCGCGTGAGGTGCGCAGAGCGGTTATGAGCCCTTCGCGGGCAGAGCCCGCTTCCACAGTGCGCGTGAGATGCGCAGAGCGGTTGTGGGCCCTTCGCGGGCAGAGCCCGCTCCCACAGTGCGCGTGAGGTGCGCAGAGCGGTTGTGGGCCCTTCGCGGGCAGAGCCCGCTCCCACAGTGCGCGCGAGGTGCGCAGAGCGGTTGTGAGCCCTTCGCGGGCAGAGCCCGCTCCCACAGTGCGCGTGAGGTGCGCAGAGCGGTTGTGGGCCCTTCGCGGGCAGAGCCCGCTCACACAGTGTCATGTAGAAGCGGCGCGAGCCGTGTCAGGAGGCGACGCGCTCCTTGCTGCGCCAGTGCGGCAGGGAGTTCCAGTAGCGCTCGCCCTTGGCATCGTCGTACATGCCTTCCCAGCGCGAGATCACCAGCACCGCCAAGGCATTGCCGATCACGTTGAGCGCGGTGCGGGCCATGTCCATGATGCGGTCGACGCCGGCGATGAAGGCCAGGCCTTCGAGGGGAATGCCGACACTGCCCAGTGTCGCCAGCAGGACCACGAACGATACGCCCGGCACGCCGGCGATGCCTTTGGAGGTCACCATCAAGGTCAGCACCAGCATCAGCTGTTGCCCGATCGACAGGTCGATGCCATACAGCTGGGCGATGAACAGCGCAGCGATGCTTTGATAGAGGGTCGAGCCATCGAGGTTGAACGAGTACCCGGTCGGTACCACGAAGCTGCTGATGGCCTTCGGCGCACCATAGGCTTCCATCTTCTCGATCACCCGCGGCAGTACGGTTTCCGAACTGGCGGTGGAATACGCCAGTACCAGCTCATCCTTGAAGATCCGGAACAGCTTGAAGACCGAAAAGCCGAACAGGCGTGCAATCAGGCCCAGCACGACGATGGCGAAGAACAGGATCGCCACGTAGACCAGCACCACCAGTTTGGCCAGGGGCAGCAGCGAAGCGAAGCCGAAGTTGGCCACGGTCACCGCAATCAGGGCGAAGACCCCGATGGGGGCGTAGTTCATGATCATGTGGGTGACCTTGAACATGGTTTCCGATACGCCCTGGAAGACCTTCACCAACGGCTCGCGTGTCTCGCTGGGCAGGCTCGACAGGCCAAGGCCGAACAACACCGAGAAAAAGATGATCGGCAGCATGTCGCCGCGCACGATCGAGGCGAACACATTGGAGGGAATCAGGTTGAGAAGTGTGGCCACGAACGCATGGTCATGCTGCACCTCGGCCGTAGTCTTCTGGTACTGCGAGATGTCCACGGTACCCAGGGTACTCATGTCGATGCCCACACCGGGCTGGAACAGATTGGCCAGACCCAGGCCGACCAGAATGGCCACCGTCGTCACCACCTCGAAGTAGAGGATGGTCTTGACGCCGATGCGGCCCAGCTTTTTCGCATCACCAACCCCGGCGATGCCGACGATCAGCGACGAGATCACAATAGGGATCACGATCATCTTGATCAGGCGGATGAAGATATCCCCTGCCGGCTGCAGGATGTTGCTGATCCACCAGGCCTTCTCGGCGCTGAAATGATTGAGCAATGCACCCAGTGCGATACCCAGTACCAAGCCGATGAGTATCTGCCAAGCGAGGCTCAGTTTTGCCTTCTTCATGTCGTTACCCTTTTTCCAAGTCAACTCGTGAGCGCCGCGAGGAAACCGAGCGGCCCTCCGTAGAGGCTTCGCCGCCCGTAGCGAAGCGCTTTGGCGAACGAAAAAAGGCGCAACTATTCCGATGCGTTGCAGCAGCGTCTAATGCCGGAAACGACTACCCCATGCAGAATCGGCATAATTTAATCGAGTGGATTTATCGCGCAAACGCCTCCGTTCGGATAGACGACTGTCCACGACAGGCGATTCGGGAGGTTTCAACGGATTGATAAGGCAGCATGACCCATTGCGTTCGAGAAACCGAACACACCGTCACGAACGTAGGAAAAGTATGAAACAAGATGAAAGGCAGCCAAGTTAGCCTGTATAGGCTCTGCGCAAGCCAGAGTACGCAATGGTCGTACATGGCTTGCGCAGCAGCTGTTGCCTGACCCGGCCCGGTGCGGAGGTCCTCCCTGTACCCCTAGGTCACTCCGAACCAACTGCATTCAGAACAACCCGACCCCATGGTCATGACCGGCACCTTCTGAGTGCCGACCATTCGGGCCGGGTAGACCTGGCCCAATCTGTAAATCCACGCCATATTGCGCTGGTTGCGCTGCATGTCACGTCAATCAGGAAGTCAGTACCAGTTAGGGTCTTTCTTCAACTGTTCCATCAACATCTGCTGCATGCCTTCATCAGGCTTGCCGAGAAAGCGATAGGTCGCGTGACGCGTGGGCGATTTGTCGGCGGGCAAGCCTGCTGGCACCTGAACGTACAAGGCGTAGGCATCTTCCTTGTCCATGCTGAATGCCACCAACAATCGACCGCTCTTGCAGCTGTCGGCGGTCTCGCAAAGCGGGCCCACCAGGTAGTTGTCGCCATCTTCGGCGACGGCAGTCATCTGCTCTGTCGAAACGCCGGACAGATTGATGATCCAATCCGGGACGCGTTCTTCGGATCTGATCACTGACTGCCAGGTATCACGGTATTCGGCACCCGAGCTCAGAATTTCACTGACTCGGTTCTGACCGTCATTGGCGGCCATCGCCATGCTGCTGCCGACCAGCGACAGCGCCATGGCTATACCCTTGAAGGTCACGCTGGTCATGGTCAGCCTCGACCGCGACGGCCGAAAATGAACGAAACGACGAACAGCACCAGGAATACGACGAACAGGATCTTGGCGATGCCTGCTGCGGTGCCAGCGATACCACCGAAGCCCAGAACGGCGGCGATGATGGCGATGATCAGGAATGTGACTGCCCAACTCAGCATGGTGTATCTCCTTTACGATTTGTCGTGTTTTATCTGTTGATCAGATGCGTTACCCAAGCTCAGAACACCCAACTGCGAATGTGTTCAACCGGTTCGCTGGTTTGTACGCGTTCGATGTTTCCGGATTGCTTGTAGCCCACCCATTGCGCGCTGGCAGGATTGAGATGAGCCGTATCGACAAGACGCTCTTGAGGCGGCAGAAGAAGCTCCTGCTGCTGCGAGGCGGCCCAACTTGCATACTGCTGAACCGCCAGCAACGTCATCAGCGCCGCCAGAACCAGGAACAATGCTTGGCGCATCGATTGGGACAGGGCGGACGCTTTAGCGGCTTGAGGACGGTTCATCCGGTAACTCCTTGAACTTGGATGGCGGCTGTACGTGTAATCTTGATACGGATATTGCAGCCTGCATGCCAACCTTTTTGTCCCGATAATTACCTTTGAAATCAATTAGTTATAGACAATACAGATTGCCGTTGGATAGCAACCTGCACGATGGGCCTGTGGAGGTCGGGCTATTTGCACGATCAGATGATCGGCTTGGATATTTTCAGCAGATCGGCATCAACTCCGCGCACACCGCGAATGTTGCGCGCAACCTCTACCGCCAGGGTTTTCTGCTCGGAACTGGCGACATCGCCCTTGAGCGTGACCATCCCGGTACGGGTCTCCACATCGATACTCAGCCCGTCGAGATCGCGATTGAGTAGCAGACTCGCCTTGATCTTGCTGGTGACCCATGTATCACTCAGCGCTTCCTCGGTTTTCTTCGCCTGGGTTTCGGCACGCGTGGTAGCCGTATCCGCCGCGCCGAGGCTGATCAGATTGTTCACCTGGTAGACACCATCGGTATTGGTCGCCAGGGTGCCTGCCAACTGCTTCGCGTCGGCCGTCTGCGCCTGGCCTTTGAGCGTGACGACGCCATCAGCCGTGCTGACCACGATGTCCAATGCCTGAGTGCTGGTGTTCCATAGCAGCTTGGACTTGATGATTGCCGTCAGCGTGGCGTCTTCCAGATGTTGCGCGAACTGCTGCCGTTGATTGACGTGCTCAACCAACTCCGGATTCAAGGTGAGGCGGTTATCGACCTTGTCGATACCTTGGGTATTGAGCGCCACCTGCTCGGCCAGCTCGCGATCCACTTCGTCCTCCACAGCGCCGGTCAGGGTAGCGGTGCCCTGGTCGACCTTCACACCAAATTCGAAGCCGTTGAGCTGGCGATTCAAAGCCAATGCTGTCCAGATCGAGCCCTCTTGCCGGGCCGCCTGCAATTGCTGATCGAGACTGGCGGGGGCCGCCGCGGCCAACGACGAAAGGCTGACCAGGCCTGCGATGACGCTCGCCAACGTGAGTCGTTTGAAGCTGCGCATTCGTACTCTCCTCCAATTCAAGACAAACAGCTGATTATCGCAAGGCACATGCCAAACTTTTTACCTACTGAAAGCTCAGACATTTCATACAGTTAGAAATGTCATGAGCGAATAGCTACCATGCAGCCTGCCGAATCAATCAGAATTGACCATGCAAGCTGCCCGATCTTTCCGGGATCAACCAAGAAATTTCTCTAAGGAGCGTAGGAAAATGGAATCTGGCACGGAGCATAAAGGCCGCATTCTGCTGGTCGATGATGAGTCGGCCATCCTGCGTACCTTCCGCTATTGCCTGGAAGACGAAGGCTACAGCGTCGCGACGGCCAACAGCGCCAACCAGGCGGATACCCTGATGCAGCGTCAGGTCTTCGACCTGTGCTTCCTCGACCTGCGCCTGGGCGAAGACAACGGCCTCGATGTCCTGGCGCAGATGCGCGTGCAGGCGCCCTGGATGCGCGTCGTGATCGTTACCGCGCATTCGGCGGTGGATACTGCCGTGGACGCGATCCAGGCCGGTGCTGCCGACTATCTGGTCAAGCCCTGCAGCCCTGATCAGTTGCGTCTTGCGACCGCCAAGCAGCTTGAGGTACGCCAACTGTCGGCACGCCTCGAGGCACTCGAAGGCGAGGTGCGCAAGCCCAAGGACGGCCTGGACTCGCACAGCCCGGCGATGATGGTCGTGCTGGAAACCGCGCGTCAGGTAGCGGTCACCGATGCCAACATTCTGATCCTCGGCGAGTCGGGGACCGGCAAGGGCGAACTGGCACGGGCCATCCATGGCTGGAGCAAACGCGCCAAGAAAAGCTGCGTGACCATCAACTGTCCGTCCCTGACCGCCGAGCTGATGGAGAGCGAACTGTTCGGCCACAGCCGCGGCGCATTCACCGGCGCCAGTGAAAGCACCCTGGGCCGCGTCAACCAAGCCGACGGCGGCACGCTGTTCCTCGATGAGATCGGCGACTTTCCGCTGACGTTGCAACCCAAGTTGCTGCGTTTCATCCAGGACAAGGAATACGAAAGGGTGGGTGACCCGGTCACGCGTCGGGCCGACGTGCGCATTCTGGCGGCGACCAACCTCAACCTCGAAGACATGGTTCGCGAGGGACGTTTTCGCGAAGATCTGCTGTATCGCCTGAACGTGATTACCTTGCACCTGCCACCACTGCGCGAACGCAGCGAGGACATTCTCACCCTGGCCGATCGTTTTCTGGCGCGCTTCGTCAAGGAATACGCGCGGCCTGCCCGTGGCTTCAGCGAAGAGGCTCGCGCCGCTCTGCTCAATTACCGCTGGCCGGGCAACATTCGTGAGCTGCGTAACGTGATCGAACGGGCCAGCATCATCTGCCCCCAGGAGCGCGTCGAAGTCAGCCATCTGGGCATGGCCGAGCAGCCTGCCAACAATGCGCCGCGCATCGGTGCCGCGCTGAGTCTGGACGAATTGGAGAAAGCGCACATCGGTGCGGTGCTGGCCACCAGCGATACCCTGGATCAGGCCGCCAAGACCCTGGGCATCGACGCCTCGACGCTTTACCGCAAACGTAAACAGTACAACCTATGAAACTGGCCATGAAGCTGCACACCCGGCTGTTTCTCAGCATTTCGGCGCTGATTACCGTCGCGTTGCTGGGGTTGGTGCTGGGTCTGGTCAGCGTGATGCAGATGGCCGCTTCGCAGGAGAGCATGCTGCGCAGCCATTTCACCACCCTGGACCTGGGGCTCAAGATGCGCCAGAACCTGGGCGATCAACTGGTCATGATGCTGGAAGCGAACCCGGATGCAGCGGGCATCGCTCAGGCACAGCAGCAGTTTCAGGCCCTGCTCGATGAAGGCATTGCGCACGAACAAAGCCACAGTGCCCACTATGGCTTTCTGCAGTCCGCCGAAAACTTCCAGACCTTCGTCGCGCAATACCGCGCCACGGCCACCCAACACTTGCCATTGAGCCAGAACCCGCCCTTGAGCCAGGCGTTCAATACCTTGCGCACCGGTTTGATCGACTCCTACAAGGGCACCTTGCAGAGTATTGCGGCGCTGGAGCACGAGTCTCACCAGCGAGCGATGTGGGTGTCGGGCCTGCTCGGCCTGGTGGGGCTGGCGGTGCTCATCGTCGGCTACTTCACCGCGCACGGTATCGCGCGCCGTTTCGGTGAACCCATCGAAGCCTTGGCCAAGGCTGCAGACGATATCAGTCAGGGCAACTTCGATGTGCAACTGCCGGTGTCACCGGCGGCCGAACTCAATCGGCTGGCCAGCCGCTTCGGCACCATGGCCCACGCGCTGCGTCAGCACCAGGCGACCAACGTCGATGAGCTTCGCGCCGGTCAGCAACGGTTGCAGGCGGTTCTGGACAGTATCGACGACGGCTTGCTGATGATCGATCGGCAAGGCCAGCTGGAGCATTTGAACCCTGTGGCGCAGCGTCAGCTGGGCTGGGAAGACCATCGTCTGGGCCAGGGTCTGGGTGAGGCGCTGGGCAGACCGGATCTGGACGAGCAACTGAACTTGATCCTGCGCGGCGGCAGCATGGAGCGTGCGCTGGACGACCTGAGTTTCGATGTCGACGGAGAGGCGCGACTGCTGTCGTACAGCCTGACGCCCGTGACCCACACCCAGGGTAATATCCTGGGCGCGGTCATGGTGCTGCACGATGTGACCGAGCAGCGCGCCTTCGCGCGGGTGCGCAGCGAGTTCGTGCTGCGTGCTTCCCACGAACTGCGTACGCCGGTGACTGGCATGCACATGGCCTTCGGGCTGTTGCAGGAGCGCGTGCACTTTCCCGAGCAGAGCCGCGAGGCGGATCTGCTCATGACGGTGAACGAAGAGATGCAGCGCTTGATGCAGTTGATCAATGACCTGCTCAACTTCTCTCGCTACCAGAACGGTCTGCAGAAGCTGGTATTGGCCCCGTGTGCGCTGGATGACCTGCTGCAACGCGCCTACGAGCGTTTCGCCAGCCGTGCCCATGAGCTGGGTATTACGCTGACCGTCGAGCTGGCCGAAGAGCTGCCGCGCCTGCACGTGGATGCAGGGCAGCTGGATCGGGTGCTGGACAACCTGCTGGAAAATGCCTTGCGACATACCGCGGAAAACGGTCACATCCGCCTGCAGGCACGTCGCCACGCCGAGCGGGTGATCATCAGCGTCGAAGACAACGGCGAGGGCATCGCCTACGGCCAGCAGGGGCGGATCTTCGAGCCTTTCGTGCAGGTGGGCCGCAAGAAGGGCGGAGCCGGTCTGGGCCTGGCGCTGTGCAAGGAAATCGTGCAACTGCACGGTGGCCGCATGGGCGTCTATTCACGGCCTGGGCAAGGTACCCAGTTCTACATGACCCTGTCGATCTAGGCGGACGTCGCGAGCGCTGTCCGCGCTCAGGCTTCGTCGCCCGCACGCCGGCCAGCGCGGCGCCGGCCCTTGGTGATCAGTTCCTTGAACTGGCGCGCATTCAACGCCTGTGCAAACAACCAACCCTGACCGTAGTCGACGCCTTCGCTTTCAAGCAATAACGCCTGAGCCTCGTGCTCGATGCCTTCGGCAATCACGCGCAGATCCAGGGCATGGGCCATGCGAATGATATGGGGTGCCACACCACTGCTTTCAGCGTCATCGCCCAGGGCGTCGATGAACGCCTTGTCGATTTTCAGGCAGTCCACGGGCAGGCTTTGCAGGTAGGCGAGGCTGCAGTAACCGGTACCGAAATCATCGATCAATACCGTATGACCGACATCGCGAAGAGCCTGAAGGTTTTCGCGCGCCACGTCGACGTCGATCAGGGAACGTTCGGTCACCTCGAAGGCGATCTGCTCGGGTGCCACGCGATAGATCGCCAGCAGTTGGGCCACCACCTCACCGATACGCGGCACGGTGACGTCGCATGCGGCCAGGTTCACCGAGATGTACAGATGCGGATTGGCTCGCAACAGGTGGCTGAGCTGCTCCAGCGACTGCTGCAGGACGAAGTCGGTGATCTGCCGGATCTGCCCGCTGTGCTCGGCCAGTGGAATAAACAGCTCCGGGCTGGTGAGGGTACCGTCGGGTCGGCGCCAGCGCACCAAGGCCTCGGCACCGACACAGCGCCGATTGCTCAGATCGAAGATCGGCTGGTAGAGCACCTGCAGTTCACCGCGACGCAACGCACCGTGCAACTCGCCACCCATCGAGCGGCGCTGAGTGATCAGCTGCAAGACCAGCCAGCCAATGCACAGGGCCACCACCAGGCTGACCGGAAACAGCAGCCACAGCAGGGTATTGAATATGGGCAGTTCCTTGCTGCGCGGCGCGATCAGCACCAACTGAAAGTCTGGGGACTTGGTGGACATGCGGTAGATCAGCCGGTCCGACGTTACCTGCAGGGCATCGACCGCGTCGGCCCGCCAGCCCGAGGCCGGCGGCCAGGGCTGCTCGGAGCCGAGCACGGGAATCGCCCGGCGGCCCTGATCCAGAACCACCAGCAGGCTGCCACCGGCGGGCAGATCGACCACATCGCTCAAGTGCCCTCGGGAGGTCGAGACCCGGAACGGTCCGCGTCCAAGCATCAGGGCGGCCCAGTTGTCATTGCGTTGGGTAGTGGTGTTGAGCCAATAACTGTAGGTGGAACCCTGGATGTCCGGGGGGCGACTCAGGCTGGCGACGTCCTTGCCACGGCGATTGGAGCAGCGCTGGGCGCCGTCGATGAACGCGGCCTCGAAAACGAAGCGGTTATCGAAGCCGATCTTCTCCAGGGCGTCCATCATCTGCGGGCCGCAATGGCGGACAGGTTGCGCCTGCAACGCATCGACACCCTCGCGCAATTGACCGAACACCTGCTCCAGGCGCACCAGGAACCGTTCGCCGCTGGCATTCATCTGCTGCCTTTCGCTGAGCTGAAGCTGATGCATGATCAACGCGAAACTGGCCGCGAACAGCAACAGCGCGCTGGCCAGTGCGGCGAGCATCGCCAGCGCCCAGGGGCGGTACAGAAGACTGCGGAGCTGCGGGAAAACGGCGGCCATCGAGAATCATCCAGTCGGGGGCATCAATGTATAGCAACAGGATGGCGATTGGCCCGCGCTTTCGGACCCATCAACGTGAAATCCATCGTTACCTGTTGTTGAGCGCCTGCAGGATCGCGGCGCTTTGTGCATCGGGCTCGCCGTCGAAGCGTTGCGGGCGGAAGTGCATCTGGAAGGCGGCGATCACATGCCGCGTGGCGACGTCCAGCTCGCCGCTCTGGACCACGTTGTAGCCCAATCGGGCCAGCTGCTGCTGATACCACGAGATGCTTGGCGGGCTGACCTGGAAACGCGCCTGATTGCGCGCCACGGCTTGCGCATCGGGCCAGATGCCCAGGCCCTGCTCGGCCAGGCGCTGCCAGGGAAACATCGGCCCCGGATCGGTCTTGCGCAGCGGGGCGATATCGCTGTGGCCGATGATGTTGCGCGGGGCGATGCCGTTGCGCTGGACGATATCCTTGAGCAGCGCGATCACGGCCTGGATCTGCGCTTCGCTGTAGGGGTACCAGACACGACCGTTCGGGGTGTCCTTGTAGCCGGGGTTGACGATTTCGATGCCGATGGAGCTGGAGTTGAGCCAAGTCCGGCCATCCCACTGGCTGTCGCCGGCATGCCAGGCACGCTGGCTCTCGTCCACCAATTGGTAGACCGTGGCCGAGCGATCGCCGATCAGGTAGTGACTGCTGACTTCCCCGTGGGTCAGCAATTGCAGGGACCGCGCCTCGTCGGCCGAGGTGTAGTGCAGCACCACGAATTGCACGCGGTTGTCATGATTGGCGGAAGGGTGACTGCGGTCGATGCTCAAACCGTTCGAGCAACCGGCCAGCACCAGCACAGATAGGGCAACTAGGAGCAACTTCATGGGAGGGTCACATGCAGGTTGTAGGAAAAGAGCGTGAGCATAGCCTAGCTGGTGGCTCGGATTGAGGTGACGTGCATGACGCCTCGTTGCCGAATGTTGCGTACACGTTCGAGGCAGGCTCAGGGCGCCTGTTCGATCTGGTTGCGTCCAGCTTCCTTGGCACGGTACAGCGCCTGGTCGGCACGCTTGAGCACCTGACTGGCGTTTTCACCTGATTTGAACACTGCCACACCGGCAGACATCGTCACGGTGACGCGCTCGCCCTTGAAATGGAAAGGGCATTGTTCCACCGCTGCACGCAGGCGTTCGAGCAGGCGACTGCCGCCGCTCAGATCGCTGCCGGGCATCAGCAGGGCGAACTCCTCGCCACCGAAGCGGGCGATGAAATCGTCGCCGCGCAGGCCCTTGCGCAGGACATTGGCGATGATCTTCAGAACCTTGTCGCCGGCCTGATGGCCATAGGTGTCGTTGATCGATTTGAAATGGTCCAGGTCCAGAATGGCCAGCAGCAGGCCCATGCCGGTTTGTTGCAGGCGCCCATGCTCCAGCGCCAGCCGCTCGTTCCAGGCGGCTCGGTTGGGCAAGCCGGTGAGCGGGTCGAGCAACGCCTTGTGGCGCTGCTGTTCGAGCTTGTCGCGGTAATCGAGTGCTTCGCGCTCCATGCTGGTCACTCGCTCGCCGAGACCTTGCAGACGCGCGGCGATTTCCTGCTCGCGGGCCTCGCGCTGCAGACGGTGCTGTTCCATGCTGGCCAGCAGGCCTTCGAGGCGGCTTTCAAGCACTTGCTTGAGGCCATCGATATCGGTGGCGCCGCGCATGCTGGTCTGCAGACCGTCGACGTGTTCGCGCAATACATCGTCCAGCGCCAGGGCAGCGCTGCGCGATTCGACATGGTCGCCATGGGTGAGCTGCAACTGACGCTGGAAATTCTCCAGGCGTTGATTGAGCTGCTGCAGGTAGCGCTCGAATTCCTGCTGGCTGCCGTCGTTGACGGCCAGCATCAATATGGCGAGCTCATCGAGCACCGGCAACAGCTCGTACCAGTTCAGCCCACGCTGGATGCGCGCGTGCATGGCCTGGGCCTGAGCCATGTAGCGCTCGGGCAGGGTCAGCTCGCTCAGCAGTTCGAGCAAGGTGGTTTCGATGTGGCTGGCCACGCTGCTGTAGGGTGGCTCGAGGCTGGCGGGTAGGGCGTAGAAGGCTTGCTCGTCGGTCAAGTTACTGTCGAGCACTTCCATCTGTTCGATGGGCTGCTCGTTGGACTGTTCGGTCGGCTCCTCGACAGGCTGCTCGGTCGGCTCGGTGATGACGGGCGATGCGACAGCCTCGGTATCGCTGGCCACCGGCTCGACAGTGTCAGTGCTGCTAGCGGGCAGGGTTGGATGGGGCTCTACGGGTTGAACGCGAACGGGCTCAGGCTCGGCAACGGATGACAACTCTACTGGTGGTGCTTGCGGTGCTTCTTTTACTTCCGGCACTTCGAGCTGCGCCACAGTTGCTGGAGGCACCGCGTTTGTCACCGGCGACGCATCCTGCACGGGCTGGAGCGAGTTCGCATCGACCGCATCGGAACTGCCGAACAGACGCTGCAGCAAGCCCGCCCGCTGCGCGCGTAGCGGTCGGTCGAGGGTATGGAGTGCCCGCTCCTGCAGACCACTGAGCTCGCTGAGCAGCAGCGGCATTTCGCGTGCCTGGCCGGCGCGTTCCTCCAGGCCGTGGGCAAGCTTCTTCAAGGGTTTGCTGATGTCGCGAGGCAAGGGCAGCGATTGCAGCTGGGTGACCAGCGCCCCCAGCGCGGTGCCGATCTGCTGGACACGGGACTGACGCCGCTGTTCGGACTCCAGCACTGCGGTTTCCAGGCGCGGGATCAAGGCAGCCAGCTTGGCATCCATGTCCTCGCCACGCAGTACTTCGCGCATCTCCTTCATGCACGCGTCCACCGCGCGGTCGCTGCCCTCGGCGGCCAGACTGCTGCGCACCAGACCCCGACGCAGCAGGTCGAACCGAGCGTTCCAGCGCCGCTCGAGCTTTTCCTGCTGGTCGATGCTGTGCAGGTATTTCTCTTTCCAGCGCTGGCTGTCGTCGCTCATGGCAAGGGCTGCTCGTTGACCTGCAGCTCACGCCCACCCGCGATGGGCGCGCTGCGAAAACGTCGTATCGCGGGTGTCGCCGTTTACTTGGCGGCGGCGCGTTCCTTGGCGATCAGCTGGTCGGCGACGTTCAAGGTCTGCTCCGGACCACCGGCGGTGCCCAGGTCGAAGCGATACTTGCCGTTGACGATCATGGTCGGCACGCCGGAGATCTCGTACTTCTTGGCCAGCTCCTTGGCCTTGGCGATCTGGCCCTTGATGGCGAAAGAGTTGAAGGTCTGCAGGAACTTGTCCTTGTCCACGCCCTGGGTGGCGACGAATTCGGCCATCTCCTGCGGGTCGGTCAGGCGCTTGTGTTCCTTCTGGATGGCGTTGAACACGGCGTTGTGGACCTTGTGCTCCACACCCATGGCTTCAAGGGTCAGGAACAGCTGGCCATGGGCGTCCCAAGGGCCGCCGAACATGGCAGGAATACGCACGAAGTTGACATCGGCCGGCAGCTTCTCGACCCATGGATTGATGGTCGGTTCGAACGCGTAGCAGTGCGGGCAGCCGTACCAGAACATTTCGACGACTTCGATCTTGCCAGGCTCGGCTACAGGCACCGGGGCGCTCAATTGAACGTAGGTCTTGCCGGCTTCCAGCGGCACATCCGCCGCCTGGGCGGTAACGCCCATGGCACTGGCGACAACGAGAAAGGCGCCGAAAATCAGATTACGCATGCGTGACTCCTGAGCAGTTTCATACAAGGGACGGATCGGTGCGAGCACCGGACCTGCCTGATGGAGGCAGGTAGTGTAACGGCAGTGATGTCAAAAAAGGGTAGACGGGAAGGGCGTTTGCGCTAATTTCATTGCGCAATGGATGCAACACGGCGTGAGCGAACCGCAAGGGCGGACCTGATCCTGACCCGAATCGTATGGCTTCAACGCAGCGCCTGGATATACGCTGCCAGGGCCGCGATATCGTCATTGTTCAGTTTGGCCGCAATCCGATGCATGATCGGCGCCGCAGCGTCGTCACCCTGACGGAAATCGGTCAAGCGCTTGATCAGGTAGGGTGCGTGCTGCCCGCCCAGCCGGGGAAAGCCGGCCAGCGCAGCACCGGCGCCGTTCGGGCTGTGGCAACCGCTGCAGGCGGGCAGCCCCAGGGCAAGGTCGCCGCTGCGATAGAGGTCCTGACCACGTTGCGGCGCGGCGGCCAGGGCTTCGCCAGGGGTCGGCTTCTGGCTTGCGTACCAGCTGGCAATGTCGAGCAGATCCTGATCGCTGAACCCGGCCAGCGTGCCGGCCATCTCCGGGACCACGCGGCGATTGTCGCGGATGTGCAGCAACTGCTGGTTCAGGTAGCGCTCGCCCTGGCCGGCCAACGCTGGAAAGATCGGCACCACGCTGTTGCCGCTGGGACCATGGCACGCCGCGCACAGGGTCGTCAGCGGCTGACCTCGGGCGCCATCGCCAACCAGGTCGGCAGCGCTCGCCGTACCGCTGGCCAGCAGGGCGCCGAGCAGGCCCATCACACGTATTGCGCTCATCGACTGATCCAACCAGGGTGAAGTTCGCAGCCTGCCGTATCCCACGGCAGGCCTGGATGCATTATGCCTGTACGCACGCCATTGCCGGCAAAATCACCCACATATTGCCCAGCCCTATATACTTCGCTGCATCGTTCTTGCGGCCTGTGCATCGGGCCCTGCCTCTACCGGAAATCACATGCAACTCAAAAACCCCATCCTGGGCCTGTGCCAACAGGCTACCTTTTCGCTCAGCGCTGCCAAGGTCGACCAGTGCCCCGATGACGAAGGGTTCGAGGTCGCATTTGCCGGCCGCTCCAACGCCGGCAAGTCCAGCGCCTTGAACACCCTGACCCACGCCAGCCTGGCGCGCACGTCGAAAACCCCGGGCCGCACGCAGTTGCTCAACTTCTTCAATCTGGACGAAGAACGCCGCCTGGTCGACCTGCCAGGCTATGGCTATGCCAAGGTGCCGATCCCGCTCAAGCAGCACTGGCAGCGCCATCTGGAGGCGTACCTGGGCAGCCGTGAAAGCCTCAAGGGGCTGATTCTGATGATGGACATCCGCCATCCGATGACCGACTTCGACCTGCTGATGCTGGATTGGTCGGTGGCCAGCCACATGCCCATGCACATTCTGCTGACCAAGGCCGACAAGCTGACCTACGGCGCGGCCAAGAACACCCTGCTCAAGGTTCAGGCGGAAATTCGCAAGGGCTGGGGCGATGCGGTGAGCATCCAGTTGTTCTCTGCGCCCAAGCGTCTGGGTCTGGAAGAGGCCTACACGGTGCTCGCGCGCTGGATGGAGTTGCCGGACAAGGACAGCGCCGAGGCCTGAACAGAAAAGCCAGGCAAAAAAAACCCCGGACTTCGTATGGGGAGGGGGAAGTCTGGGGCTCAAGGTCCGAACCGCTGAGGGTCCGGATATCTGCCAACACTTAACACAACATAGGAGCATCGAAAGGCTTCACTAGCCAATCCCAGTATCTGACTGGAGATGGCCGGCGGAGTTCCTGGGTAGATGCAAACTATTTGCACTAAGTCGTTGGTTTCATGTGAAGTTCAGGGTTTCATGATTGGTGGCATCGGGCCAGGTCTGTTCGCGGCCAGTGGCCGCGAAACAGCCGACACGGTGTTGAATCAGTGCGCCTCGTCCCAGTTGGAGCCCACGCCCACTTCCACCAGCAGAGGCACGTCGAGCTGCGCAGCGCCGCTCATGTGCGGACGGATCTGGGTGCCGATCTGTTCGACCAGATCTTCACGCACTTCCAGCACCAGTTCATCGTGCACCTGCAGGATCACCCGCGCATCCAGCCCACTGTCGGCCAGCCAGGTGTCCACGGCGACCATGGCGCGCTTGATGATGTCAGCCGCCGTGCCCTGCATCGGGGCGTTGATTGCGGTGCGTTCGGCGCCGCGGCGCAAGGCCGGGTTCTTGGCATTGATGTCCGGCACATACAGCCGACGGCCGAACAGGGTTTCGACGAAGCCCTGCTCGGCGGCCTGGGCGCGGGTGCGCTCCATGTACTCGAGCACGCCGGGGTACTGGGCGAAATAGCGATCGATGTAGGCTTGCGATTGCTTGCGATCTACGCCGATCTGCTTGGCCAGGCCGAATGCGCTCATGCCGTAGATCAGGCCGAAGTTGATCGCCTTGGCGCTGCGCCGCTGGTCGGTGGTGACCTGAGCCAGGTCCACACCGAACACTTCCGCTGCCGTGGCGCGGTGCACGTCCAGATCGTTCTGGAAGGCATGCAGCAGGCCTTCGTCCTTGGCCAGGTGGGCCATGATGCGCAGTTCGATCTGGGAATAGTCGGCAGCCAGCAAACGATACCCCGGCGCGGCGATGAACGCCTGACGGATGCGGCGGCCTTCGGCGGTGCGGATCGGAATGTTCTGCAGGTTCGGATCACTGGATGACAGGCGCCCGGTGGCAGCGACCGCCTGATGGTAGGAGGTATGGATACGCCCGGTGCGCGGGTTGATCTGCTCCGGCAGACGGTCGGTGTAGGTGCTCTTGAGTTTGCTCATCGAGCGGTACTGCATCAGCACCTTGGGCAGCGGGTAATCCTGCTCGGCCAGCTCGGCAAGCACGGCTTCGGCCGTGGATGCCTGGCCCTTGGCCGTCTTGGAGATGATCGGCAGACCGAGTTTCTCGTAGAGAATCACACCCAGCTGCTTGGGCGAGCCCAGGTTGAACTCTTCACCGGCGATCTCGAACGCTTCGCGCTCCAGGGCGACCATCTTTTCGCCCAGCTCCACGCTCTGGATACCCAGCAGCTTGGCATCGACCAGCGCGCCTTGGCGCTCGATCCGTGCCAGCACCGGCACCAGCGGCATTTCGATGTCCTGCAGCACGGGCATGAGGCTGGGCACGGCGTCCAGCTTGGCCTGGAACAGCTGGTGCAGGCGCAGGGTGATGTCGGCGTCTTCGGCGGCGTAGGGGCCGGCCTGTTCCAGAGCGATCTGGTCGAAGGTCAGCTGCTTGGCGCCCTTGCCGGCGATGTCGGCGAACTTGATGGTGGTGTGGTTCAGGTACTTGAAGGCCAAGCTGTCCATGTCGTGCCGCGTCGCGGTGGAGTCGAGCACGTAGGATTCGAGCATGGTGTCGAAGGCCACGCCGCGAACCTCGATGCCGTTTTCCTGCACGCCGCCAATTGCACAGTTGGCCAGGATGTTCATGTCGTATTTGGCGTGCTGCCCGACCTTGAGCTTGCGCGGGTCTTCGAGCAGCGGCTTGAGCGCCAGCAGTACGGTGTCGCGGTCGAGCTGCTCGGGCACGCCCATGTAGGAATGGGTCAAAGGAATGTAGGCCGCTTCGTGCGGTTCGACTGCAAAGGAAATGCCCACCAATTGCGCGCGCTGTGCGTCCAGGCCGGTGGTCTCGGTATCGAAGGCGAACAGGCTGGCCTGTTCGAGCTTCTTTAGCCAGACATCGAAACGGGCCTGATCGAGAATCGTCTCGTAGCGGACCTCAATGGCGGCCACCGGCTCCTGCACCGGGGCCAGTTCCTCACCGGCGCGCCGGGCGTCGCGCTCGACGTCTTCGATCCAGCTGCGGAATTCCAGCTCGCTGTAGATCTCCAGCAGGGCGTCGCGGTCCGGCTCGGTGCACATCAGCTGATCGACTTCGACGTCCAGCGGCACGTCGATCTTGATGGTCGCCAATTCGTACGAAAGAAAGGCCATCTCCCGGTGCTCTTCCAGCTTGGCCGGCAACGACTTGGCGCCGCGAATGGCCAGGGTCGGGACCTTGTCGAGGTTCTCGTAGAGCTCCTTGAGACCGCCGCCGATGCCGGTGAGCAAACCTTGAGCAGTTTTCTCGCCCACGCCGGGAACACCGGGAATGTTGTCGACCTTGTCGCCCATCAGGGCCAGGAAATCGATGATGTGCTCGGGGCCGACGCCGAATTTCTCTTTCACGCCTTCGATGTCCAGCACGCTGCCGGTCATGGTGTTGACCAGCGTGATGTGGCCATCGACCAGCTGCGCCATGTCCTTGTCACCGGTGGAAATGACCACCGGCCGATCCGCGGCCGCGCTGCTGCGGGCCAGGGTACCGATCACGTCGTCCGCTTCGACATTGTCCACGCACAGCAACGGGTAGCCCAGCGCGCGGACCGCCGCGTGCAAGGGCTCGACCTGCACCCGCAGGTCGTCGGGCATGCTGGGTCGGTTGGCCTTGTAGTCGACGTACAGGGCATCGCGAAAGGTCCCGCCCTTGGCGTCGAATACCACGGCGAACGGGCTGTCCGGATACTGTCGGCGCAGGCTCTTGAGCATGTTCAGCACGCCCTTCACGGCGCCCGTGGGCATGCCCTTGGAGGTCGCCAGCGGTGGCAGAGCGTGGAAAGCGCGGTACAGATAGGAGGAACCGTCCACCAGGACGAGAGGAGCTTTGCTCATGAGCAGAATCAACCTTTTCGGCGAGCTCGGCGTTAGAATGCCCCGAGCTGTGACCACAAGAACCATGTCAACAAGAACTGTGACAACAAAGGGACAAGGTTATCATGCGCAATGTAAAACGCCTGTTGCTCGCGACACTGCTGCTGAGCGGCCCGCTGATGGTCCAGGCTGCTGACGATGCGCCTTCGGCCGATCCGGACGTGACCATTCGCCAGGACGGCGACAAGACCATTCAGGAGTACCGCCAGAACGGCTTCCTGTACGCCATCAAGATCACCCCGAAGCACGGCAAGCCGTACTTTCTGGTGCGCGCCGATGGCACCGACGACAATTTCATCCGCTCCGACCAGCCGGACATGTTGATCCCGGCCTGGAAGATCTTCGAGTGGTGAGGCTGTAATTTTCAATTCAACCGGGCGCCGCCGTTGTGGCGCCAGTATGGGCAAATCTACGACATGTCTGTGTTTACACCCTTGACCCGCGCCGAGCTCGAAACCTTTCTGGCCCCTTATGGCCTTGGCCGTCTGCGGGACTTCCAGGGGATTGCCGCCGGTACCGAGAACAGCAACTTTTTCATCAGCCTGGAGCAGGGTGAATACGTACTGACTCTGGTAGAGCGCGGGCCGACTCAGGATTTGCCGTTCTTCATCGAACTGCTCGATGTGCTGCACGACGCGCAGCTGTCGGTGCCCTATGCCTTGCGCACCACCGACGGAGTCGCGCTGCGTACCCTCGCCGGCAAACCAGCCCTGCTGCAGCCGCGCCTGGACGGTCGGCATGTGCAGGCACCGAACAACCAGCACTGCGTTCAGGTAGGCGAGTTGCTGGCGCACATTCACACGGCAACCCTGGACGCACCACTGGTACGCCGAACCGACCGTGGCCTGGACTGGATGCTGGAGGAGGGCGAAAAGCTGGTCGGTGGCCTCGACGCGGCGGCTGCCGAATTGCTGCGTCCGGCCCTGGCCGAGATCCAGGCGCATCACGCGCAGATCCTGGCCCTGCCGCAGGCCAACCTGCACGGCGATCTGTTCCGTGACAACGTGATGTTCGAAGGCACGCACCTGACCGGCGTGATCGATTTCTACAATGCCTGCTCGGGGCCGATGCTCTACGACCTGGCGATCACCGTGAACGACTGGTGCTCGGACGAGCAGGGTGCGCTGGATGCGCCACGGGCGCGGGCGTTGCTGGGTGCCTATGCGGCGCTGCGGCCGTTCACCGCAGCCGAAGCGCAGCTCTGGCCACTGATGTTGCGCGTGGCCTGTGTGCGTTTCTGGCTGTCGCGCCTGATCGCGGCGCAGTCGTTTGCCGGGATGGATGTGCTGATTCACGATCCCAAGGATTTTCAGGATCGCTTGGGGTTGCGGCAAAAGGTTGGGGTGGCGTTGCCGTTTGTTTTCTAGGGCTTGATTTCGCGGGGCGGCCTTCGCGGGCAGAGCCCCGCTCCCACAATAAGGATTTTCAGGATCGCTTGGGGTTGCGGCAGAAGGTTGGGGTGGCGCTGCCGTTTGCTTTCTAGGGCTTGATTTCGCGGGGCGGCCTTCGCGGGCAGAGCCCCGCTCCCACACGGTCCGCCGCCCGCCTCGCTGCCACATGAGCCTGCTCCCAGCGCAGGAGCGTCAGAGCTTTTCCAGGCAGCCGGCGAGGTTGTCGGCCAGGTTGGCCAGCAGGGTCTCGTAGCCCGTCGCCGTGGCCTCGTCGAAACCACCCAGGGCGTCAAGTTCGGCCAGGGTCACCGGCAGGCCGGCCGTCAGGGTCTGCGCCAGCTTCGGCCGCATCGGCGGCTCGCTGAACACGCACGTCTTGCCCACTTCCTGCAGCCGCTGGCGCATTGCGGCAACATGCTGCGCGCCCGGTTGCACTTCGGCTGCTACGGCAAATACGCCCGTATGCTTGAGGCCATAGGCTTCCTCGAAATAATCGAAAGCCTCGTGGAAGACGAAATAGGGCTTGCCCTGGATACCCGCAACCCGCGCGGCCAGGCGGGTGTCCAGTGCATTCAGACGTTGCGTGAACGCCGCCAGGTTGGACTGGTAGCGGGGCGCATTGACCGGATCGGCCGCGGACAGGTCGGCGGCCATGCGCGTGGCGATTACCCGGGCGTTGACGGTGGAAAGCCACAGGTGGGCGTCCAGTGTGCCTGGGCGATGGTCGTGATCGTGGTCCGACGCTTCCTCGGCGTGGGAGTGACTGTCCTCGGCGAAATGCCGCAGATGCAGCCCCGGCAGCGTCTGGATGGTCACCGTGGGCTTCTGCCGAGTCTCCAGGACGCGGGGCAGAAAGCCTTCCATGTCCGGGCCGATCCAGTACAGCAGATCGGCGTCGCCTACCCGGCGTACGTCCGATGGTCGCAGCGCATAGTGGTGCGGCGAGGCGCCGGGCGGCAGCAGTACTTCAGGCTGGCCCACGCCGTCCTGCACGGCGGCTGCGATCAGCTGCACCGGCTTGATGCTGGTCAGTACACGCACCTGGGCCTGTGCCGGCAGGGCGGTCATGCAAGCGGCGAGCAAACCGATGGAAAGAGCAAAAATACGAACCACAATGGACACTCTCGGGGGCAAGAACAGGTAACATAATAACGTCTCTATCAGAATTCGTCGCCGCTCATGTCCAAAACACCGCTGGCCAGCCGTCCCCACGACCACTCCCATTGCGTCCATCACGCACTGAGCGAGGCCGATGCCTTGTGCCTGAAACAGGGCCTGCGTTTGACTGCCTTGCGCCGCCGCGTACTGGAGCTGGTCTGGCAAAGCCACAAGCCGCTGGGGGCCTACGACATCCTTGCCGTGCTCAGCGAACAGGATGGCCGTCGCGCAGCGCCGCCCACGGTCTATCGCGCCCTGGACTTTCTGCTCGACAACAACCTGGTGCACCGCATTGCTTCGCTCAACGCCTTCATCGGCTGCAACCATCCCGAGCACGCCCACCAGGGCCAGTTCCTGATCTGCCGCACCTGCCATGTGGCCGTGGAACTGGAGCACAAGACCATCAGCGATGCCATCGTCGAGAGCGCGCAGGGTATCGGCTTCGCCGTCGAGGGGCAGACCGTGGAAGTGGTCGGCCTGTGCGCGGCCTGCCGGGGGGCGTGATGAGCGAAGCCTTGATCCGCCTGGACCAGGTCAGCGTCGAGTTCGCCGGCCAGCGCGTGCTCGATGACATCCATCTGTGCGTGCAGCCTGGCGAAATCGTCACCTTGATCGGCCCCAACGGCGCCGGCAAGACTACCCTGGTGCGTGCCGTGCTCGGTTTGCTCAAGCCCGACTCGGGCAGCGTCTGGCGCAAGCCTCGGCTGCGC
The DNA here is from genome assembly GCF_900105555.1 of Pseudomonas coleopterorum. Classification (NCBI taxonomy): domain Bacteria; kingdom Pseudomonadati; phylum Pseudomonadota; class Gammaproteobacteria; order Pseudomonadales; family Pseudomonadaceae; genus Pseudomonas; species Pseudomonas coleopterorum. The sequence continues at coordinate 4,739,925 of NZ_FNTZ01000001.1, read as the reverse complement.
ATCGGCTACATGCCGCAGAAGCTGCACGTGGACCCGACCCTGCCGCTGTCGGTGCTGCGTTTCCTGCGCCTGGTGCCGGGTGTGGACCGCGCGCGTGCCCTGGCGGCGCTGGAGGAAGTGGGCGCCGCGCAGACCATCGACAGCCCGATCCAGACGGTGTCCGGCGGCGAAATGCAGCGCGTGCTGCTGGCGCGAGCGCTGCTGCGCGAGCCCGAACTGCTGGTGCTCGACGAGCCGGTGCAAGGCGTCGACGTGGCCGGCCAGGCCGAACTCTATGCCCTGATCACACGCCTGCGCGAGCGCCATGGCTGCGGCGTGCTGATGGTGTCCCACGACCTGCATCTGGTCATGAGCACCACCGATCAGGTGGTTTGTCTGAACCGCCACGTCTGCTGTTCCGGTCATCCTGCACAGGTCAGCGGCGATCCAGCCTTCGTCGAGCTGTTCGGCAGCCACGCGCCGAGCCTGGCGATCTATCACCATCATCACGACCACGCCCATGACCTGCATGGCGGCGTGGTCAGTGACACTCACGTACACGGAGACAGCTGCAAGCATGGCTGATTTTTTACTGTATGCCTTGCTGGCAGGCCTGTCCCTGGCAGTGGTCGCGGGACCGCTGGGTTCGTTCGTGGTCTGGCGCCGCATGGCCTATTTCGGCGATACCTTGTCCCATGCGGCCCTGCTCGGCGTGGCCCTGGGCTTCGTGCTCGACATCAGCCCGGCGCTGGCGGTAACGGTGGGCTGCCTGCTGCTGGCGATATTGCTGGTGACGCTGCAGCAACGCCAGCCGCTGGCCTCGGACACCCTGCTGGGGATCCTGGCGCCGAGCACCCTGTCGCTGGGCCTGGTGGTGCTGAGCTTCATGCATGACGTGCGCATCGACCTGATGGGCTATCTGTTCGGTGATCTGTTAGCGATCAGCGCGACCGACCTGTACTGGATCGTCGGCGGCAGCGTGGTGGTGCTGGGGCTGTTGATCGCCCTGTGGCGGCCATTGCTGGCGATCACCGTTCATGAAGAGCTGGCACGCATCGAAGGGTTGCCCGTGGCAGGTCTGCGCATGGCCTTGATGCTGTTGATCGCCGTGGTGATCGCGGTGGCGATGAAGATCGTCGGCGTATTGCTGATCACTTCATTGCTGATCATTCCGGCGGCGGCCGCCCAACGCCATGCACGCTCGCCCGAGCAGATGGCACTGGGCGCCAGCGTGCTGGGGGTGATCGCGGTGTGTGCCGGGTTGGCGCTCTCGTGGTTCAAGGACACGCCAGCCGGGCCATCGATCGTGGTGAGTGCTGCGGTGTTGTTTCTGCTGAGTTTCGCTTTGCCCAAGCGGTAGGCATTTGTCAGAAAAAGACTCTCTACGGCGAGGGCTCGCCTCTCGCTCAGGTACTGCCCGGAAGCGGCGGATCGGCGATTTTCAGCGTCCATATTTTCGCCGACACCCCCACGGTGTAGACTTGGCCGTTTTTTGGGCAAATAGAGAGTCGCAGCAATGAAGCCGTTCGCCTCCCGTTATCTGCTACTTGCCACACTTTCCCTGCTGTTGACCGCTTGCCAGACTTCGTCGCGCGACCCTGCCGCTGACGCAGGTCCTGATGCCTGGCAACAGCTGGAAACCAATATCGCCAGCAGCGAGCTGGCCACGGCTGAAGATCAGCTGGTCAAGCTACAGGCCCAGGCTCCGCAGGATCCGCGCGTCAACGAGGCGCAGCGGCAGTTGGCCGAGGCCTATCTGCAGCGCAGCCAGGTGATGCTGCAAAAGGGTGACGTCAATGCGGCGGCCACTGCGCTGGGCCGTGCTCGCGTGTTGATGCCTCAGGCACCGGCCCTCATCGGCGGCGTCAATGGTGCCATCGCCCAGGCGCGCAAGGCCGAGCTGGAAAAAGCCGAAGCGGCCCTGAAAGCGGCCGAAGCCCGGCCGAAGGCCTTGGTGCTGGATCCGAACGCCAGTGTTTCAGCAGTGCCTTTGAAGATGCACAGCGCACCTCAGTTGCGCGCACAGATGCGCGACATCGCGACCGACGTCGTTCATTACCAATGTGATGTGATCATTCAGGTGGCCCAACCAGGCGAATATCGCCGGCTGGAAGCGCTGCTCAAGCAGCGCGTCAGCGAACAGTTGCCAGAAATGCAACTGAAGGTCGGTCGCCGTGTGGTGCACGGACAACCGACCCAAGTGGTGCTTATACCGCGCCGTTAAGCCGGAATGGCTTTGGCGGCCGGCTCACGATCCCACACGCGATGCTTGGCGATCGCAGCGATGAACGCCTTGATGGTGCTGTCATCGTCGCCCACCAGCAGACCGGCATCTTCCTGCAGGCGCAGCGCTTCGAGCAGCGCCTTGCCATCCTTGCTGACACCGATTGCCTTGAGGTGCTTGTAGGCTTCGAGCAGGTAGTGCAAGGCCACGCCATCGGCGCTCAGTGCCTTGATCGAATCCGCGCCACCTGGCACCCACACTGCATCGAAAGCCACCGACGGCAGACCTTCCTGGGAAGCGTCGACTGCCAACGTCTGGCCGTCGGCAGTCTTGACCGGTGCGCTGGTAGGGCCCAGAACCTTGGCGTGTGCGCCTTCGGCCTTGAGCGCCTTCTGCAGCGCAGCGACCGCTTTGCCATCCACACCGTTGGCGACCAGGATCGCCACCTTGCGGCTCTTGATGTCGCCCGACAGCAGGTTGGTCTGGCTCAGCGCAGGCGATTCCTTCAGCGAAGAAGGCTTGACTGATACGGTGCCCTTGGTCGGCGCAGGCAGACCCAGGTTGGCGGCAACGCGCGAAGCCAGTTCCAGATCGATGTTGGCCAGGATTTCGTTGACCTGACGGGCACGAATGTACTCGCGCTCGACCTTACCCAATTCGAAGCTGTAGGCCGCGATGATGTGCTCTTTCTCGGCATGGCTCATGCTGTTGAAGAACAGCGTGGCTTGCGAGAAGTGGTCGGAGAACGATTCGCTGCGCTCGCGGACCTTGTGCGCGTCGACACGCTCGGGATAGGTCTCGAAGCCGCCATCGATCGGTGCCGATGGAGTTTCCTTCGGCCAGCCACCGTCAATGGAGTTTGGCTCGTAGGACGCACGGCCCTTGTCGATGCGGGTGCGGTGCTGGGCATCACGCTGACCGTTGTGGTTCGGCGCGATCGGACGGTTGATCGGGATCTCGTGGAAGTTCGGCCCACCGAGACGGCTGATCTGGGTATCGGTGTAGGAGAACAGGCGACCCTGCAATAGAGGATCGTTGCTGAAGTCGATACCGGGAACGATGTGGCCCGGGCAGAAGGCAACCTGTTCGGTTTCGGCGAAGTAGTTGTCCGGGTTGCGGTCCAGGACCATGCGGCCCAGCGGAGTGACCGGAACCAGCTCTTCGGGAATGATCTTGGTCGGGTCGAGCAGGTCGAATTCGAACTTGTGTTCGTCTTCTTCCGGCACGATCTGCACACCCAGTTCCCATTCCGGGTAGTCACCCATCTCGATGGATTCCCACAGGTCGCGGCGGTGGAAATCGGTGTCCTTGCCGGCCAGTTTCTGCGCTTCGTCCCAGACCAGCGAGCAGGTGCCGAACTTTGGCTTCCAGTGGAACTTGACGAACGTGCCCTTGCCTTCGCCGTTGACGAAACGGAAGGTGTGGATACCGAAGCCCTGCATGGTACGCAGGCTTTTCGGGATCGCACGGTCGGACATGGTCCACAGCACCATGTGCGCAGACTCAGGCACCAGCGAGACGAAGTCCCAGAAGGTATCGTGAGCGGAACCGCCGGTCGGGATCTCGTTGTGTGGCTCAGGCTTCACGGCGTGAACGAAGTCGGGGAACTTGATCGCGTCCTGGATGAAGAAGACCGGCATGTTGTTGCCGACCATGTCGAAGTTGCCTTCGTCGGTGTAGAACTTCACGGCGAACCCACGCACGTCGCGCACGGTGTCACCCGAGCCGCGTGGGCCCTGCACGGTGGAGAAGCGGACGAAGACCGGGGTCTTCTTCGCCGGGTCGCGCAGGAAGCCAGCCTTGGTCAGGGCCGAATGGTCTTCGTAGGTCTCGAAGAAGCCATGGGCAGCAGTACCGCGGGCGTGGACGATACGCTCCGGGATGCGTTCGTGGTCGAAGTGCGTGATCTTCTCACGCATGATGAAGTCTTCGAGCAAGGACGGGCCGCGTGCGCCGGCTTTGAGGGTGTTCTGGTTATCGCTGATCTTCACGCCATGGTTGGTGCGCAGCGCTTGTCCGGTGCCATCGGCACGGAACTGCTCGAGCGATTCCAGTTTGGCGTTGGTGTTCTGACGATCCAGAGTGTCGGTGCCAGCCGCTTCGCTCTTGCCGGCAGGGGGGGTCTTGTTGCTCATCGGGCCTTAACTCCTTGGTTCACGGCAGTCCGTGGTCGGACTTTGATAAGTACCCTCACCTGATCACGGCAGGCATGGGTCAGGAATACTCAGCAAGTGACCTGATAAATTGCAGGGGCGTTCCTTTTTTTTCACGAACGGTCGCCAGGCCGACCTTTAGTCGCGTTATTGCCAAATCGCAGGTTGCGGCGAAAATAAATGCTAAATACGACTGGACGCCTGGGCTAAAATGCGCGCCCGGCTATCAGCTGCTACCCCATTCATGCGCCCCACAAGGTTCGCTACGTGATCGAGTTCCAAGATGTCCACAAGACCTACCGCGTGGCCGGTAGGGAAATTCCCGCGCTGCATCCCACCCGATTCACGGTGCCGGCAGGCCAAGTGTTCGGCCTCATCGGCCACTCCGGCGCGGGCAAAAGCACGCTGCTGCGCCTGATCAACCGCCTGGAAAACCCCAGCGGTGGCACGATCATCGTCGACGGTGAAGACGTCACCGCGCTCGATGCCGACGGCCTGCGGGGTTTTCGGCAACAGGTCGGCATGATTTTCCAGCATTTCAATCTGCTGGCTTCCAAGACCGTTGCCGATAACGTGGCGATGCCGCTGAACCTGGCCGGGCGCCTGTCGCGCAAGGAAATCGACCAGCGCGTGGCCCAGTTGCTCGAGCGCGTCGGCTTGTCCGACCATGCGCGCAAGTACCCGGCACAGCTGTCCGGTGGTCAGAAGCAGCGTGTCGGCATCGCCCGCGCGCTGTCGACCAACCCCAAGATCCTGCTCTGCGACGAGGCCACCAGCGCCCTGGATCCGCAGACCACGGCCTCTGTCCTGCAACTGCTGGCCGAGATCAACCGCGAACTGCAACTGACCATCGTGCTCATCACCCATGAAATGGACGTGATCCGTCGGGTCTGCGATCAGGTTGCGGTGATGGACGCCGGACGCATCGTCGAACAAGGCCCTGTGGCCGACGTATTCCTGCACCCACAGCATCCGACCACCCGTCGTTTCGTTCAGGAAGACGAGCAAGTCGACGAGAACGAGCAGCGCAGCGACTTCGCCCATGTGGAAGGCCGCATCGTGCGCCTGACCTTCCAGGGCGAGGCCACCTACGCGCCGCTGCTGGGCACCGTGGCGCGCGAGACCGGCGTCGACTACAGCATCCTGGCCGGCCGCATCGATCGCATCAAGGACACCCCCTATGGCCAGTTGACCCTGGCAATCAATGGCGGCGACATGAACGCGGCATTCGCCCGCTTCACCGCTGCCGACGTTCACATGGAGGTGCTGCGCTGATGGACCTGATCAACTTCTTCGCCAGCGTCGACTGGAGCGAAATCTGGCAGGCCACTCTCGACACGCTGGTGATGCTCGGTGCGTCGCTGCTGTTCACCATCCTGCTGGGCCTGCCGCTGGGTGTTTTGCTGTTCCTCACCAGCCCGCGGCAGATGTTCGAAAAGCCCAGGCTCTATGCGGTGCTGTCGTTCATCGTCAACGTGGTCCGCTCGCTGCCGTTCATCATCCTGATCATCCTGCTCATCCCCACCACCGTGGTGCTGGTGGGGACGTCGCTGGGCGTGGCCGGGGCAATTCCGCCACTGGTCATCGGCACCGTGCCCTTCTTCGCGCGGCTGGTGGAAACCGCCCTGCGCGAAGTCGACCGCGGCATCATCGAGGCAACCCAGGCCATGGGCGCCACGACGCGGCAGATCATCACCCGGGCGCTGGTGCCCGAAGCCCTGCCGGGGATCATAGCGGCCATCACCGTGACGACCATCACGCTGGTGTCGTACACCGCCATGGCTGGCGTGGTCGGCGCCGGGGGCCTGGGTGACCTGGCGATTCGCTACGGCTACCAGCGTTTCCAGGACAACGTGATGTACGTCACGGTGATCATCCTGATTCTGATGGTCCAACTGCTGCAGATGCTGGGCGACCGCCTGGTCGTGCACTTCTCTCGCAAATAATCGTAGGTCTGGCCCACGGGCCGAAAAGGAAATCGAAGATGAAAAGACTACTGGCCGCCATGGCCGCCGTCGCTGCACTGTCCGCCCAGGCCAACGAAAGCCTGAACGTGGCGGCCACCGCCGTGCCCCATGCCGAGATTCTGGAATTCGTGAAGCCGCAACTGGCCGAGCAGGGCGTGGACCTCAACATCAAGGTGTTCACCGACTACATCCAGCCCAACGTCCAGGTCGCGCAGAAGAACATGGACGCCAATTTCTTCCAGCACCAGCCGTATCTGGATGAGTTCAACAAGGGCAAGGGTACCGATCTGGTCGCCGTGACCGGCGTTCACCTGGAGCCCCTGGGCGCCTATTCGAGCAAGATCAAGCAGCTCGACGAGCTGGGCAACGGCGCCAACGTGGTGGTGCCCAACGACGCCACCAACGGCGGTCGTGCCCTGTTGCTGCTGCAGAAATACGGCCTGATTCGCCTCAAGGACCAGAGCAACATCCTGGCCACCACCAAGGACATCGTCGAGAACCCCAAGGGCTTGAAGATCCGTGAGCTGGAAGCGGCGACCATCCCGCGCGTACTGACGCAGGTCGACCTGGCGCTGATCAACACCAACTACGCCCTGGAAGCCAAGCTGGATCCGTCCAAAGATGCGTTGTTCATCGAAGGTAACGACTCGCCCTACGTGAACATTCTGGTGGCGCGCCCGGACAACAAGGACTCACCGGCCATGCAGAAACTGGCCACCGCGCTGCACAGCCCCGAGCTCAAGCAGTTCATCACCGAGAAATACAAGGGCGCGGTGCTTCCCGCTTTTTAAGCCTGTGACAGGTCGAGTGTAAGCTCGACCTTCCTTTCTCAATCGCCCGCGACCAGCCCCGGAAGCTGGGCGATCATCTTCGCATTGTCGATCGGCCCGCGAATGAACCCCCGCTGGCGCCCATCCGGCCCGATCAACGCCAGGTTGGCGCTGTGCTCCACCAGGTAATTGGGCTTGCGCGTGTCGGCGGGGATGAACGGAATGCTGATGGCGCTGGCCAGCGCCTGCAGGGTTTCGACCGGCGCGACCCACCCTTCGAAGCCTGCCTTGAAATAACCCAAGTACTGCTTGAGGCGCTCGGGGGTGTCGCGGTGCGGGTCGACACTGATCAGCACCACCTGCAAGCGCTCGCGCGTGGCGTTGGGCAGCTGTTGCTGCACGTCGCGCAGGTTGGCCAGGGTGGTCGGGCAGATATCCGGGCAGAACGTGTAGCCGAAGAACAGCAGCGACCACTTGCCCCTGAGCTGGTCGACGTGAACGGGGGCGCCGTCCTGGTCGGTCATCTGCAGCGCAGGCATCGCGCGACTCTGGGCCAACAGGATGATCCCTGCATCGACCAATGCGGCGCGGTTGGGTTGGCTCTGCCGGGTGAGCAGGTGGTGAACGCTCAATCCGATCAGCAAGGCAAGGGCACCGGCAACGATGAAGACGATTTTCTGCGCTTTTGTCATGAGTCTGGGGTCAATGCACGTAAGAGGGGCGACGTTATCAGGCGAGCCATGAGGAGGGTAGTGGTTCGCGTCGTTATGAAATGTGTCCCGACTATGACAAATGCGTCTTAGCCTTCCCGATGGGCCAGCTATCGTTCCCACTTCACTTTCGTGACACCCGCCTGGAGCCTTCATGAACACCGCCGCATTGCGCGAGCAGATCCAACGTGCCACCGAACACGAGGCCGCTTCCGGCCAGCTGCAGCAGCGCCTGGAAAAGCAGCTGCCGCAGCTGCACCCGTCCATCGACATCGCTGAAGGCAACGACACCGCCCTGTGGCGCTTCGTCGCCGCCTACATCGATGAAGTCCCGCAACTGCTCGACGCCGCCAGCGAGGTGTCGGTCAAGGCGGGTATCCAATCGCAGATCGATCCGGTGCTGAAGATTGCCGAAGAATACTTCCTGCAACCGCCCGGCATTCTCGCGGACCATCCAGGAATGGATGGCCTGCTCGATGAAGCCTACCTGGCCCATCGTCTGGTAGAGGAAATCAACGATCTGTACATCCGTCACCTCGGCCAGCCGCTGATACCGCTGGACATGACCGTGGCCAACCTGATCGCCCACCAGTTGATCGGTGAAACCTTCGCCAACGAGTTGGACGAGGTCGTGCACCATTCGGTGGACCAGATGCTGTGCGATGAAAGCTTCGAGCTGCCGTCGGTGCAAGCCTACCGCGACAAGCTGATCAGCCCCGAGACCGGGGCAGCATGGAAACAGTGGCCGTGCATGTCACGGCGCCTGGGGATTGGCCTGGACTTGAACGCAGGCTCGCAGGCTCGCAGGCTGCGACAGGACCTGGCGAGCACTAGTCGCCAAGCCCTGCAGAGCGCTTCCCGGTTGCCGGGTCAGCTGCCGAAGCCTGCGCTGGTCCGCAGTTGACCTTCGATGCGCCGCTTGAGGCCGCGGCTTTCGATGATCATCCGCGAGCCCTTGCTCTGATTCGCGCGGCCCCAGTCCTCCAGCAGTTCCAGGCAGGAGTGGTCGATGTAGGTCAGGCCAGCAAGCGGCACATGGACAATCGTACCTTCCGGAATGCTGGCCAATGCCTTGGTCAGCGCCGGGACCTTGAGAAAGGTTGCCGAGCCCACCATGCGCAACTCCACCTCACCAGGGGCCTGGTCGACCAGGGTGATCTTCAGGCGCGCTGCCTTGAAGGCCAGCTTCAGCAGGGTCAGGGCGAAGCCCAGCAGCACACCGGTAAGCAGGTCGGTGAAGACGATCGCCAGGGCCGTGGCCGCGTAGGTGAACATCGGCATGCGACCGTAGCGGCCCAGGCCCTTGAAGGCCTTGAAGTCGACCAGCTTGACGCCGGTGAAGACCAGTACGCCCGCGAGGCTTGCCACCGGGATGCTCTGCAACAGGCTGGACAGCAGGACGACGAAACCAAGCAGCCAGACACCGTGCAGGATCGCCGACAGACGGGTCTGTGCACCGGCCTGGACGTTGGCCGAACTGCGCACGATCACACCGGTCATCGGCAGCGCGCCGAGGATGCCGCACAGCATGTTGCCCACACCTTGCGCCGACAGTTCGCGATCGAAATCCGAACGCTGACCATTGTGCATGCGATCCACCGCAGCCGCCGACAGCAATGTCTCGGCACTGGCAATGAAGGCCACGGCAATGGCGGCGATCAACAGGGCCGGATCGGCCAGGTTGAGCAGGTCGGCGGGGCGCAGCCAGTCGATGGCTTCAGCCAGGTTCGCCGGCACTTCGACACGCTTGACCGGCATGGCGAAGAACAGGCTCAGCCCGGTGGCCAGCCCCACGCCCAGCAGCGCGCCGGGAACGAAGCGCAGCTTCTGCGGGCGTAGCTTTTCCCAGGCGTACATGACGGCGATGGTCAGCAGGCCCAACAACCCGGCTTGCCAGCCCAATCCGCCACCGATGCTGGGAATGGCTTGGCCGACGACCGCAGGGAATTCGATCAGGTTGCTCAGACCCGAAGGCTGCGGCGCCCGGTCGAGCATGACGTGGACCTGGGACAAGACAATCAGCACGCCGATACCGGCCAGCATGCCGTAGACCACCGCCGGCGCCGTGACGCGGAACCAGCAACCGAGCTTGAAACGCCCGGCCAACAGTTGCAGCAGACCAGCCAGCAGCAGGATGGGACCGAGCATGGCCATGCCGTGCTGACGAACCAGTTCGAAGACCAGCACGGCCAGGCCGGCGGCCGGACCACTGACCTGCAACGGCGAGCCGGCCAGAAAGCCGACCACGATACCGCCGATGATGCCGGTGATCAGGCCCTTGGAGGGCGGCATTCCCGAGGCGATGGCAATACCCATGCACAACGGCAGCGCGACCAGAAATACCACGACCGAGGCGAGCAACTCGCGCGGCAACACCGCTTTCATGTGTGCAATATTCACGTTCAATCTCCTGCAAGCATTCAAGCGAGCCGGGCCACTCTTTTCGACAGGCAGCAGCGTGCCTGCCCAATCCCCTGTAGCCCAACCGGCGCGGCGGTTACAGGTGGATTCGGCAAGCAATCGTTGAGGTGTGCTGTCGACAGATGTTGGCCAGGCAGGCCCTGTCAAACGGACGCCACGGCGACCTAGAAGCGGCCCTTGGGCGTAGCGCTAGGCGTCGTGGTCGTTCTGTCGAGCGGACGGAAGCAGTCCTGCTCGGCGTCGTAGGCCTTGATCTCGCTGGTTTCGATGTTGTAGATCCAGCCATGGATGAACAACTGGCCGCTGGCCATGCGCGAGGCCACCGATGGGTGGGTGCGCAGGTGTTGCAACTGGGAGATGACGTTTTCTTCGGTCAGCACTTTCATGCTTTCGGCTTCGTTGGCGCAGTTGCAGTTGTCTTCGACCACGGTGCGGGCCACTTCCGAGTGGCGCAGCCAGGCCTTGACGGTTGGCATCTTTTCCAGCGAAGCGGGGTTGAGTACGGCCCGCATGGCGCCGCAGTCGGAGTGGCCGCAGACGATGACGTGCTGCACGCCCAGGGCCAGGATGGCGTATTCCAGAGCGGTGGAAACGCCGCCGTTCATCTGGCCATAAGGCGGCACGACGTTGCCGACGTTACGGGTCACGAACAGGTCGCCGGGAGAGCTTTGGGTAATGAGTTCGGGAACGATGCGCGAGTCGGCGCAGGTGATGAACATGGCCCGCGGTGCTTGCGCGGTGGCAAGCTTCTTGAACAACTCTTGTTGCTGGGGGAAGACGTCATGATGGAAATGCAGGAAGCCGTCGACGATCTGTTTCAGGGAGGCTTCAGCCGTATCGGCATGGCTCGGTGTAGGATCCTTGTCGCTCATGATTCATCCTCTTGCTGGATTTGAGATGGTTCCCAGTTTACCGGGTAAAAATTCCCACAGCTCACGGCTGGACGAGACGATTTACATAGGATTATGACTTGTGAGTCATTTGTCACTAACGTTACCGGTGAAAACTTAACTGAACCTGAATCGAGCGCTCTATTGTGCGGGGATGGGGATTATCGAGACGATGGACGGCGTCCCTGTAGCAGCGGCGTGAGTCGCGTCCGGCTTCACCGCGTTCTCCCAGATGCACCGCTTAAACCGCCGACGCGGCTTGCGCCGTTGCTACATAGGATTCAAGTCGTCTGCATAGCGGCAGCAGAACTGTGGGAGCGGGCTCTGCTCGCGAAGCAGCCGCCACGGTCTGCCTGAGCCACCGCATGCTCCGTTTCGCGGGCAGAGACCCGCTCCCACAGGGTCGATGCGTGGCTTAGCGCACCAGGCAGGGACCTTGTTGTCGAACTGCCGACCTGAGATAAGGTTCAAGTTCTGCATAGCGGCAGCAGAACTGTGGGAGCGGGCTCTGCCCGCGAAGCAGGCGCCGCGGTATGCCTGGGCCACCGCATGCTTCGTTTCGCGGGCAGAGACCCGCTCTCACAGGGGCGACATGGTGTGGGAGCGGGCTCTGCCCGCGAAGCAGGCGCCACGGTCTGCCTGAGCCACCGCATGCTCCGTTTCGCGGGCAGAGACCCGCTCCCACAGGGGCGATGAGTGGCTCAGCGCACCAGGCAGGGACGCTTGTTGTCGAATTGCCAACCCGAGATAAGGTTCAAGTTCTGTATAGCGGCAGCAGGTCTGTGGGAGCGGGCTCTGCCCGCGAAGCAGCCGCCACGGTCTGCCTGAGCCACCGCATGCTCCGTTTCGCGGGCAGAGACCCGCTCCCACAGGGTCGATACGTGGCTTAGCGCACCAGGCAGGGGCGCTTGTTATCGAATTGCCAACCCGAGATAAGGTTCAAGTTCTGTATAGCGGCAGCAGGTCTGTGGGAGCGGGCTCTGCCCGCGAAGCAGCCGCCACGGTCTGCCTGAGCCACCGCATGCTCCGTTTCGCGGGCAGAGACCCGCTCCCACAGGGTTGATACGTGGATTAGCGCACCAGGCAGGGGCGCTTGTTATCGAATTTCCAGTCTGAAATCAGGTATTGCATGGCAATGCCGTCATCCCGCGCGCCCAGGCCCTTGGTCTTGTACAGCTCGTGGGCCTTGGCCACTTCGTCCATGTCGATGTCCACGCCCAGGCCCGGCTTGGCGGGCACTTTGACGAAGCCATCGATGATCTGCAATGGCTCCTTGGTCAGGCGCTGGCCGTCCTGCCAGATCCAGTGCGTGTCGATCGCGGTGATCTCGCCCGGTGCCGCAGCGGCCACCTGGGTGAACATCGCCAGCGAAATATCGAAATGGTTGTTGGAGTGCGAGCCCCAGGTCAGCCCCCAGTCGTTGCACATCTGCGCCACCCGTACCGACCCCTGCATGGTCCAGAAATGCGGGTCGGCCAGCGGGATGTCCACCGACTGCAATTGAATGGCGTGCCCCATCTCGCGCCAGTCGGTGGCAATCATGTTGGTGGCGGTGGGCAGGCCCGTGGCACGGCGGAACTCGGCCATGACTTCACGTCCCGAATAGCCGTTTTCCGCGCCACAGGGGTCCTCGGCGTAGGCCAGCACATGGTGCTGATCACGGCACAGGCCGATCGCCTCTTTCAGTGACCAGGCACCGTTGGGGTCCAGGGTGATGCGCGCGTCGGGGAAACGCTCGGCCAGTGCCGTCACCGCCTCGATTTCCTCGGCACCGCGCAGTACGCCGCCCTTGAGCTTGAAGTCGTTGAAGCCGTACTTGGCCTTGGCCGCTTCGGCCAATCGCACCACCGCCTCGGGGGTCAGTGCCTTTTCGTGACGCAGGCGGGTCCAGTCATCAGCGGCGTCCGGCTCGCTGCGGTAGGCCAGGTCGGTCTGGCCACGATCGCCCACATAGAACAGGTAGCCGAGCATCTTCACCGCATCGCGTTGCTGGCCTTCACCGAGCAGCGCTGCCACCGGCACTTCGAGAAACTGGCCAAGCAGGTCGAGCAGGGCAGCTTCCATGGCCGTCACGGCATGGATGGTGATGCGCAGGTCGAACGTCTGCAGACCACGGCCCGCACTGTCGCGAGCCGCAAAGGTGGTGCGCATGCGGTTGAGGATCTGCTGGTACTGGCCGATGGGCTGCCCCACCACCAGGCTGCGGGCATCTTCCAGGGTCTCGCGAATGCGCTCGCCCCCGGGCACCTCACCAACCCCGGTGTTGCCGGCGCTGTCCTTGAGAATCACGATGTTGCGGGTGAAGAACGGGCCGTGGGCACCGCTGAGGTTGAGCAGCATGCTGTCGTGCCCGGCAACCGGAATGACTTGCAGGCTGGTGACGATGGGGGCGTTGTGCGTGGTCATGTGGTTTTCCTTGTCATTGAATCCACGCCAGGCGCCGCAGGGGCCTGGCGAAAACGGTACAGGGGATCGCGCTCGTCAGAGCGGACGCGCCTGCACGGGTTCGGCGATGCCGCTTACGGGTTTGCCGGGCTTGGGCTGAGTGCGGGCAAAGAACACCACGATCGCGGCCAGCACCGATGTCGCGGCCAGGCCGTACAGCCCGCCCTGGATCGAGCCGGTGCTCTGCTCCAGGAAACCGAAGGTGGCCGGCGCGACGAAGCCGCCCAGGTTACCCACCGAGTTCACCAGTGCGATCACCGCCGCGGCAATACGCGCATCCAGGTAGGCCTGGGGGATGGGCCAGAACAGCGAGGACGCCGACTTGAAGCCAATGGCGGCGAAGCAGACGGCCACGAAGGCGAACACCGGTCCGCCCGTGGTGGACAGGAACATACCGGCGGCGGCGATCAGCAGCGCTGTGGCCACCCAGGCTTGCTGGAACTTGAATTTGCCCGACAGCGCGGCAAACGCGTACATGGCAATGATCGAAATCAGCCAGGGTATCGAATTGAGGAAGCCCACCTGCAGGTCATCCAGACCGCCCATTTTCTTGATGATGCTGGGCAGCCAGAAGGTGGCGGCATAGATGGTCAGCTGGATGCAGAAGTAGATCAGGCAGAACAGCAGGATCTGGCGATCCTTGAGCAGCGTGCCCAAGGTCGGCTTGACGGTGTGCATGGCGTCACGTTCGCGCTGTTCGCGATCGATCTCGCCCACCAGCGCGTCTTTCTCCTCCAGGGTCAGCCATTTGGCGTCGTGGACCTTTGAATCCAGCCAGAACCAGACGAAGAAGCACAGCAGCACCGAAGCCAGGCCTTCGATCAGGAACATCCACTGCCAACCGTGCATCCCCAAACCTTCGATCTGCAACAGCGCACCGGCCAGGGGTCCGGAAATCAGCGAGGCCAAGGCAGAGCCGCTGAGGAAGATGGCAATCGCCTTGCCGCGCTCGACGCCAGGCAACCAGCGGGTGAAGTAGTAGATCACGCCCGGGAAGAAACCGGCTTCGGCGATCCCCAGCAGAAAGCGCAGGATGTAGAAGTGGGTTTCGTTCTGAATGAACGCCATCATCGTGGCGACGATGCCCCAGGTGAACATGATCCGCGTCAACCAGACCCGTGCGCCGACTTTCTGCAACAGCATGTTGGACGGCACTTCGAACAGTGCATAGCCGATGAAGAACAGCCCGGCACCGAAGCCATAGGCCGCCGCGCCGATGCCCAGGTCATGCTCCAGGTGCGTGCGCACGAAGCCGATGTTGACCCGATCGATGTAGTTGACGATGAACATGATGACGAACAGCGGGAGTACGTGACTCTTCACTTTCGAGACGGCACGGGCCAGGACGGCATCGCCGGTTGCAACGTTTGAATTGCTCACAATTCAAATCTCCCACTGATTGTTTTTATGCGGGTAGTTTCTGTGTCGATCGGCAGCTGGGTGCTCGGTCGGCAGACATCATACAACTAGATATTTGTTGAACTCAACGCATACAGGGTCAACCAGCCTGCCATTCGTCGTTGTCATACATCTTCATCAGTGTTGGTGATGCCGTTGCTGAACGGTCGGTGTCATCCGGTGACTGGCCCGGCAGCGCCCGGAAGATGCTCGCAAGGTATGATCGGTTTTTTCCTCCGGGAGCCTCATCGATGTCGAAGCGACCAAACAGCCTGGCCCACGGGCTGGTCGAGGCCTTGAGCCAGCAGATCCGCCTGGGCACCCTGGCGCCGGGCGCCAAGCTGCCGTCGGAGGGCGCTATTGTCGCCGAGCACGGCGTCAGCAGAACCGTGGTGCGCGAAGCCTTGTCACGGTTGCAGGCATCGGGTCTGGTGGAAACCCGGCATGGGGTGGGAACGTTCGTGCTGCAGCGCGAGCCGGCCCATGGCCTGCGCTTGAACGTCGACACGGCGCTCAGTGTGCGTGGCATTCTCGAGTTGCGTCTGGGATTGGAGACCCAGGCGGCCGCCCTGGCGGCCAAGCGCCGCAGCGAGTCTCAACTGCAACGCATGCGCAAGGCGCTGGACGACTATCAGCGCTCGCTGGCCAACAACGACAGTTGCGTGGAGGAAGACAAGCGCTTTCACCTGCTGATCGCCGAGGCAACGGGTAATACGTATTTCACCGACATCATGCAGCACCTGGGCGATGCGATGATTCCGCGCACTCGGCTCAACGCGCTGGAGAAGGGCGATGCCGATCTGTCCCAGCTGGGGCAGGTGGCGAACCTCGAGCATGAAGCGATCTACCAGGCGATTCGCAAGCAGGATGCCGATGCGGCACGGGCGGCGATGTGGCTGCATTTGAGCAACAGCCGTGATCGTTTCAATGCGGATTGAGGAGGCCTTTTTACTGGAGGGTGTCGGTGAGGGCCTCTTCGCGGGCGGAGACCCGCTCCCACAAGGCTAGGATTGAGGGGTCTTTTTACTGGAGGGGGTCAGTGAGGGCCTCTTCGCGGGCAGAGACCCGCTCCCACAAGGCTGGAATTGAGGGGTCTTTTTACCGGAGGGTGTCAGTGGGGGCCCCTTCGCGGGCAGAGACCCGCTCCCACAAGGCCAGTTGAGAATTCATCTCACTGTGGGAGCGGGTCTCTGCCCGCGAAAGGGCCGCCAGCCATGATCAGTGGCTGGTGGACTGCCCCAGGTCATCGCCGGAGGTGTGCTTCATGTCGTCGCCGCGCATCTGCTCGACGTCGTCGGCCGACACCGTCGAGCCCTGATTGCCCCAGCTGGTGCGGATGAAGTTCACCACATCAGCCACTTCCTGATCGGACAGGCGCCAGGCGAAGCCGGGCATGGTGAAGGTGGACGGCGCCGTGTGAGTGGCCGGCAACGTGCCACCTGCCAGCACGATATGGATCAGCGAACTGGCATCCTCGGTCTGCAGCACCGGGTTGCCAGCCAAGGCCGGGAACACATGGGTGTAGCCCTGGCCATCGGTCCGATGACAGGCCGCGCAGTTGTCGATGTACACCCCGGCACCGACCTTGCTGTCGTCTCCCTTCCACAATGCGTCGGACACACGTGCGTCGTATTCATGGGGCTTGTCGGCACGGTCCACCGCCGGCAGCGTCTTCAGGTATCGAGCGATGGCCGTGAGGTCTTCATGGGTCATGTACTGCATGCTGTGCTCGACCACATCGCTCATGCCGCCGAACACCGCGCTGCGATCGCTGCGGCCGGTCTTGAGAAACTGCACCAGTTGCTCTTCGCTCCAGCTGCCCAAGCCGTCCTTGTGATCGCCGCGCAGGCTCTTGGCAATCCAGCCTTCGAGCGGTGCGCTGCCAGCCAGGAAGTCGGCGTTGTCGCCGGCGCTCAGGGCCTTCTCCTGCATGGTGATCGCCCGCGGGGTATGGCAGGCGCCACAGTGCCCAAGCCCCTCGACCAGGTAGGCGCCGCGGCTGATCACCGGATCGGAGCCCGGCGGCGGCTGATAGGCGCTGACCGGAGGGGCGAACAGTCCGCGCCAGATCGCCAGCGGCCAGCGCATGCTCAGTGGCCAGGGAATGTCGGTCGGCTTGTTCGGTTCGGCCACCGGCGCCACGCCCTTCATGAAGTAGGCGTACAGGGCGTGCATGTCGGCATCGCTGACCCGTGCATAAGACGGGTAGGGCATGGCCGGATACAGGCTGCTGCCACTCTTGCCGATGCCGTGGCGCACGGCCTTGTCGAAGTCTTCGAAGCTGTAGTTGCCGATGCCGTCGCTGTGCGGCGTGATGTTGGTCGAGTAAACCGTGCCGATCGGCGTCTCCATGCCCAACCCGCCGGCGAACGGCGCACCGCCCTTGGCGGTATGGCAGGCCACGCAGTCACCGGCACGGGCCAGGTAACGGCCCTGCTCGATCAGGGCGTCGTCGGACTCTGCGGCCCTGGCCGGGAGGCTGGTCAACAGACTGGCGAGCAGGGTCAGCGCAGCGATCTGGATAACGTTCATCTCTGCGCTCCTTATGCCTGCACCAGCGGGCCGGGGTTCTTCAGGTACTGCTCGCGAATGGCCCGTGCAGACCAGTAGGTCAGTGCCGCCACCAGGCCGGTAGGGTTGTAACCCAACCCCTGGGGAAAGGCCGAGGCGCCTGGAACGAACACGTTGTGCACGTCCCAGCACTGCAGGTAGCGGTTGATCGCACTGGTCTTGGGGTCGGTGCCCATGATCGCGCCACCGTTGAGGTGGGTGGTCTGGTAGGAGGCGGTATTGAAATGCTCACCGACCTTCTTGCCCAGCAAGGCAATGGTCTTGGGGTTCATGGCCTGGGCGACCTTGCTCATTTTCTCGACCATGAAGCGGTTCATCTTGATGTCGTTTTCCTGCCAGTCGAAGGTCATGCGCAGCAACGGCAGGCCATAGGCATCGCGGTACACCGGATCCAGGTCCAGGTAGTTGCCGCGATAGGACTGATGGGCGCCGTGGGCGTCCATCGACACCTGATGGGTGTAGTAGTCGGCGGTGGCCTTCTTCCAGGCGCTGCCCCAGGCTGGCGTGCCCGGTGGATTGGCCGTGCCGGCGATCGGTCGGCTGCCGGCCTGGTTGACCCACATCGGCGAGCCGCCGACGAAGCCATGGGGGCCGTGGTCGAAGTTATCGGCATTGAAGTCGTCGAACGCCACACCGTTGCCACCGGCGCCAATGAAGTTGTTGGTGTGGGTGTCCTTGTCGAAGAAGGCCTTGATGGTGGCCATGTTCTGGTAGGCGAAGTTCTTGCCGACCACACCTTCGCCGGTCTTGGGATCGTAGGGCTTGCCGATACCGGAAAGCAGCATCAGGCGCACGTTGTTGAACTGGAACGCACCGAGAATCACCAAATCCGCCGGTTGCTCGACTTCTCGCCCCTGGGCATCGACGTAGGTCACACCGGTCGCCTTGCGCTTGGTGCTGTCCAGATTGACCCGCAGGACGTGGGCGTTGGTGCGCAACTCGAAGGTTTCGACCTGGCGCAACGCCGGCAGGATGTTCACGTTCGGTGACGCCTTGGAATACATGTAGCAGACATAGCCACTGCAGAAACCGCAGAAGTTGCAGGGGCCCATCTGCGCACCATAGGGGTTGGTGTACGGCCCCGATGTATTGGCCGACGGCAGATTGTACGGCTTGTAACCGACCTCGGCGGCGGCCTTCTGGAACAACTGCGCCGAAACGGTGTTCTTCTGCGAGGCCAGCGGGAACGGGTTGGAACGATCCGGTGCATAGGGGTTGCCACCCTTGCCTTCGCCGACCCGCACGCCGTTCACCGTCCAGGCCTGACCCGAGGTGCCGAAGACTTTTTCGGCGAAATCGAAGAACGGCTCCAGCTCTTCATAGCTGACACCGAAGTCCTGGATGGTCATGTCCTTGGGGATGAACTGCTTGCCGTAGCGCTCCTCGTAGTGGCTGCGCATGCGCAGTTCCATGGGATCGACACGGAAGTGCACGCCCGACCAATGCAGACCGGCGCCGCCGACACCCTTGCCCGGCAGAAACGCACCTAACTGGCGGTTGGGCAGTGCAACGTCGTTGACGCTGTGGCGGATGGTCACGGTTTCCTTGGAGATGTCCTGAAACAGCTTCTTGCGCACGCTGTAGGTCAACTCGTCGACCACCTGTGGATAACTGCCGTCCGGGTAGGTGTCCTGCATCGGGCCGCGCTCCAGCGCCACCACGTTGAGACCTGCCTCGGTGAGTTCCTTGGCCATGATCGCGCCCGTCCAGCCGAACCCGACGATGACCGCGTCGACTTTCTTCATTACCGTTGTCATGTCAGGCCCTCTCGCCGCGAATCGATACAGCGGGGAAGGGGTATTGCTCGTTGCGCTCCACCCAATCCATGAAGTCGGCGCGTGCGCCCGGAAAACCGATCTGGGTCCAGCCGACCATGCCCTTGTTGCCGCCGTGCACGGGGTCACAGAAGAAGCCTTCACGGGTGTTCTGCAGGATCAGACTGAAGAAGGCAGTGGCGGGCAGTTCGTCGAAAACCAGCTCTCCTGCCTCGATCTTGCTAAGAACACGGTCTTGGGTAGCGCTGTCTTGCTCAGCGAACACTTTGCCCGATTGAGCCTTGCACCAGGCATCAGTGGCGGCAATGCCCAGGCGGTAGATCTGCTGGGGCACCAGCTGCAGTTGATAGCCCATCTGGGGCGGGGCATCGGTCACGAATGGACCTTGCATGTACCACAATGCCCCCGTGGCATACGGGGTGTTCATCTGCCGATCGATGAATTCCGCTGCGCCGGCTTCCAGGGCACCGGGGCCCAGGTCATCCGCTGGAATCAGCCGAGCCACCGCGGCCTGTACGAAAGCCCACTCTTCAGCGGTGAAAAACGACGGCTGGTAATCGGCGCTTGGCACCGGCGCAGGCGGCGCGGCCCGCGTATCCGCCTGGGCATCGGCCGTCAGGGCGCCGAGGCCCAGGCCGCTACTGGCAACGGTCACCACCGGAATCAAGGTCAGTGTTTTGCGCAGAAAATCCCGGCGCGGGTTGTTTTCTTGCTCGGACATCAGGGTTCTCATCAGCTGTTCGATACGGTTTTTATCGATGCGCAGCTCAGCGGTACGTGTTCGTTGCACCACGCGGCCAGAGGCGGGTGATGCTTTGTGGAAGGCGCAGACGCGACACATTCGGCACGAAGCCAGGCGCGGCAAAATGCCGCCCTGGCGCTTCAACCGACAAATGTATCTATTTGTGACGGCAAATGAAACCGGTTTCAGTCTTGCAGTGTATCGGTTGGCTCGATGCATCTGCTCGAACAGGTCAAGCCTCGATCCCCAGATCTGCCAGCAATGCCTCGACACCCGGCTTGCTCCCGGCGAAGCTTTCCACCAGTTCGGCGAAGGGCCGAGTCCCGCCCGATGCCAGAATCAGGCGTTGGAAATCCTTACCGGCCCGATTCGCCAACAATCCTTCGCGTTTGAAACGAGTGAACAGATGAGCTGCGAGCACCTGCGACCAGACATAGGTGTAATACCCGGCCGCATAGTCTTCATTGGTGAACAAATGAGCGAAGGTGTTGAGCCAACGCACATAGGGTGGATGGCGGACCACTTGGGTCTTCTCCAGCACCTGCTCGCCGATCTGTTGCGCCGACAGGCCATCGCTCGTGCTGTGCAGGCGATAGTCCACCAGGGCGTATTCGAGCTGCCACAACAGCGCCTGAGCCCGGAAGCGGGCCTGGGCTGCGAGCGCCTGTTCGACGAAAGCGCTGCCGATCTGCTCGCCGGTCCGATGATGGCGCGACAACGACTGCAGGATTTCCGGCTGCATGGCCCAGTGTTCGAACACGCCGCTGGGCAGTTCCACCGCATCTTCGGCCACGCCCTTGATGCCGGACACGCTGCCGTGATCGATGCGCGTCAGCACATGGTGCAACGCATGGCCCAGTTCGTGGAAAAACGTCTGGATATCGCCCAGGCTCAAAAGGCAGGGAAACTCTGGTGTCTGGGCAGCGAAATCACAGCCCACATGGGCAATCGGCAGTTGCAGGCGTCCGTCGGCGAAGCGGTGGCGGTCACGCAGAGCCTCCATCCAGGCGCCCGCGCGCTTCTTCGGCCGGGTGTGCAGGTCCAGGTAAATGTAACCCAGCACCTGATCCCCTTCGCTGAGGCGGAACAGGCGCACCGAGGCAGGTTGGCGTGGTGCTGGGGGGCATTCGAGCCACTGTACGTCGAACAGTTGGGCGAGCAGGTGTTGCATGCCGTCCATCACCGCCTGCATGGGGAAATATTCGCGCACCTTGAGCTCGGTCACGCCGTGGTGGATCTGCTGGTATTTTTCCCGGTAGTAATCCCAGTCCCACGCCTTCAGCGATTTCACACCAAACAATGAAGCCAGCTCTTGCACGGGCGCGAATTCGGCCTGCGCCGCCGGACGGACCTTGTCGATCAGTTGCAGCAGCAACTGCTCCACGTCGGCGGCTTCGTCGAACATGCGCGTGGCTTGGGCCAGCGAGGCGTAGCTGCGATACCCACTCGCTTCGGCCAACTCGGCACGGGCCGCGAGGATGCGTTGCAGCACGGGCCCGTTATCCTGCTCCCCGGCACGCGGGCCCTGGTCCGAGGCCTGGGTGTAGAAAGCCTTGTACACCTGTTCGCGCAGCGAGCGGTCGTGAGCCTGGCTCGCCACCGCCAGCACCAGCGGCAGTTCCAGGGTGAGCAGCCAACCGGAAAGGCCGGCCTCGCGTGCCCGTTGGGCCATGCTGGCGCGTACGGCAGGGGCGATGCCCGCCAGGGCAGTTTCGTCATCGATGGCCAGGGTCCAGCCCTGGCTGGCCGCATTCAGGTTGTCGGCGAAGGTCTGGTACAAGCCTTCCAGTTCTACATGCAGGCGTTCGATGCGTATCTGCGTGGGACGCTGGGTGCCCACCCCGGCCAATCGCGTGGCGCGCAGGGCCTGGTTCAATGCCGCCTGCTGGGTCTCATCGAACTCCAGGGCCTGCGGGCTTTGCTGCAGCAGTTGCAAGGCGGCCTGCACCGTGCGGTTGTGCTTGATGGCCGACTCATAGGCCTGTACCCGCTCGCGGCATTTCGCATAAGCCTCGATCACCGCCAGATGGTGATGCCGACTGAGCAACTGCTCGGGTTGCAGAACCGCCAGCAGGCGCTGATGCATGTCTTCCAGTGGCTTGACCAAGCCTTCCCACGTGGGTGATTCGAGCTGCTCGGGGAGCAGTTGCGCCAGCTGACGCAAGTTGCTTTCGATCACATGGGTGATGGCCGGCTCGACGTGTTCGGCCTTGATGAGGTGATAGGGGACTATCTCGTGGTTGCCCAGCAAGGGGTTGTCGGCAAGAAGCGCAGGGAGTACCGACGAGGGTGCGGTGGTCATGTTCGATTCCTTGAGTGACGCCTGAGTGGCGAGCCAGTCTAGGAAGGCGAACAACCTGTGAAGTGGTAGCCGGCTATTGCCGTCGACCTGCCCTTGCGGCAAATCGACGGCAGGCCTGGCTCAAGGTTTCTTGAGCTTGGGGTTGGGGAAGAACTGCACCGGTTGCGAGGTGGGCCGGGCGACCTTGACGGCCACCTTGTTGACCCGCGTGCCCAGTTCGCTGGGCACCGACTGGCCCTGCGCATTGAGCGTGTCGCTGTACCCACAGGCCACGCACTCGCGATGGGGGACCTCGTCGACGCTCCACATCATCAGCTTGTCCGGCTCGCTACAGGCCGGGCAGACGGCCCCGGCGATGAAGCGTTTCTTGGTGATCATGCCGCCGCTTCCTCGCTCAGACCGCTATGGCGCAACAGGGCATCGATGGACGGCTCGCGACCGCGGAAGTCGACGAACAACACCATCGGGGCCTGCGATCCGCCCCGCGCCAGAATGGCTTCGCGGAAAGCACGACCGGTGTCGGCATTGAGCACGCCGTCTTCCTCGAACTTGCTGAACGCATCGGCCGACAGCACTTCGGCCCACTTGTAGCTGTAATAGCCCGCCGCGTAGCCGCCGGCGAAGATGTGCGCGAAGCTGTTGGGAAAGCGGTTGTAGGCCGGCGGACGCATGACCGAAACCTCGTCACGCACACCGTCCAGCACTTCCATCACGCTGCGGCCATCGCCATGGGAGGCATGCAGCTCGAAGTCGAACAGCGAGAACTCGATCTGGCGGACCATCATCAGGCCAGACTGGAAGTTTTTCGCCGCCAGCATCTTTTCCAGCAGGTCCTGAGGCAGCGGCTCGCCGGTTTCGTAGTGACCCGAGATCAAGGCCAGGCCTTCGGGCTCCCAGCACCAGTTTTCCATGAACTGGCTGGGCAGCTCGACCGCATCCCACGCCACGCCGTTGATACCCGACACGCCGACGTGCTCGACGCGCGTCAGCAGGTGGTGCAGGCCGTGGCCGAACTCGTGGAACAGCGTGGTGACTTCGTCGTGAGTCAGCAGCGCCGGTTTGCCGGCGTCGGCCGGGGTGAAGTTGCACACCAGGTTGGCCACCGGGCTCTGCAGCTCGCCATTCTCGGTGCGACGGCGGTCGCGGGCGCCGTCCATCCAGGCGCCGCCACGCTTGTTAGCGCGGGCGTACAGGTCGAAGAAGAAGCGGCCCACATGCTGGCCGTTTTCCTTGATCTCGAACAGGCGCACGTCAGGGTGCCAGGTGTCGAAACCTTTCTGCTCGGCGATCTCGATACCGTACAGGCGCTGCACAATGGCGAACAGGCCGCTCAGGACCTTGTCGATCGGAAAGTAGGCGCGCAGTGCTTCCTGAGAAACGCTGTAGCGCTGCTCACGCAGTTTTTCCCCATAGAAACCGCTGTCCCAGCTTTGCAGGTCGGCACAGCCCTGTTCGGCGGCATAGGCGCGCAGCTGCTCCAGGTCCTGGGCCGCGAACGGCTTGCTGCGCTGGGCCAGGTCACGCAGGAAGGTCAGCACCTGATCGGTCGACTCGGCCATCTTGGTGGCCAGGCTCAATTCCGAATAACTGGCATAGCCCAACAGCTCGGCCAATTCCTGACGCAGGTCGAGGATTTCGCGCATCACCGGGCCGTTGTCGTTCTGGCCGGCATTGGGGCCCTGGTCCGAGGCGCGGGTGCAATAGGCTGCGTAGACTTCTTCACGCAGGGCGCGGTCTTGAGCGTAGGTCATGACGGCGTAATAGCTGGGGAACTCAAGGCTGATCAGCCAGCCGTCCAGACCTTTGGCCTGGGCTGCGGCCGCCATTTGCGCCTTGGCCGAATCGGTCAGCCCGGCCAGGGCCGTTTCGTCGGTGACGTGCTTGGTCCAGGCCTGGGTGGCGTCGAGCAGTTGGTTGGAGAAACGGCTGCCCAGCTCCGACAGCTTGCTCTGCACCTGGGCATAGCGCTGCTGCTGATCCACCGGCAGATCGATACCGGACAGTCGGAAGTCGCGCAGCGAATGCTCCAGAATGGTCTTCTGGGCAACGTCGAAGCCCGCGGCTTCAGGACTGTTGGCCAGGGTTTCGAAGGCCTGGAACAGCTCGCGGTTCTGGCCCAGCTCGGTGGAGTAGGCACTGAGCGCCGGCAGGCAGGCCTCATAGGCCTGGCGCAGTTCGGCGCTGTTGCACACGGCGTTGAGGTGGCTGACCGGGCTCCAGGCAGCGCCCAGGCGGTCGTTCAGCTCGTCCATGGCCAGCACCAGGCCGGCCCAGGTAGGCTGGCTGCCCTGGGTTTGCAGAATGTGGGCAATGGCCGCGCGGTTGTCGGCCAGGATCTGTTCAATCGCCGGTTGTACGTGCTCGGCACGGATCGCCGAGAACGGCGGCAGGTCGTAGGACTGCAGAAGGGGATTCGCGCTCACGGTTAAACACCTTGGCTATGAAGAAACACTGGGACATCTTAATTACAATTACGACTCACCGCAGCTATCGACAACACAGAGGATGCCTATCGTGGCCATTCGCAATTTCCAGCAGCATACGCCGCGCCTGGGCGAACGCGCCTTCGTCGACCGCTCGGCGGTGGTGATCGGCGACGTCGAGATCGGCACCGACAGCTCGGTCTGGCCGCTGACCGTGATCCGCGGCGACATGCACCGGATCCGCATCGGCAAGCGCACCAGCGTGCAGGATGCCAGCGTGCTGCACATCACCCATGCCGGTCCTTTCAATCCGGACGGTTTCCCGCTGCTGATCGGCGATGATGTCACCATTGGACACAAAGTCATGCTCCACGGCTGCACCCTGGGCAATCGCATTCTGGTCGGCATGGGCAGTACCGTCATGGACGGCGCGGTGGTGGAAGACGACGTGATCATCGGCGCAGGCAGCCTGGTAGCACCGGGCAAACGCCTGCAGAGCGGCTTTCTGTACGTCGGCAGTCCGGCCAGGCAAGCCCGGCCGCTGACGGACAAGGAACGTGCGTTCTTCACCTACACCGCTGGCAACTACGTGAAGCTCAAGGACCAACACCTGGCCGAAGGCTTCGACAAGGACTGATTCCGTGCACTATCAAAACATTCTGTTCGACCTCGACGGCACCTTGACCGACCCGCGCGAGGGCATCACCCGCTCCATTCAGTATGCCTTGGCCAAGCTGGGCATCGACGAACCCGACCTGCGCAACCTGGAACACTTCATCGGTCCGCCATTGCTCGAGCAGTTCATGCACGCCTACGGCTTCGACGAGGCCCGCGCCTGGCAGGCGGTGAATTTCTACCGCGAACGCTTCCGCGTCACCGGCCTGTACGAAAACCAGATCTTCGCCGGTGTCATTGCACTGCTCGAAACCCTTCAGGGACAAGGCCGGCATCTGTACATCGCCACTTCAAAACCCTGGGAATTCGCCCGGGAGATCGCCCGGCACTTCGATTTCGCCAGGCACTTCAAGGTCATCTACGGCAGCGAACTGGATGGCACGCGGACCGACAAGGTGCAGCTGATTGCCTACATCGTGGAACAGGAAAAGCTGGACCCTGCCCAGACCCTGATGGTCGGCGACCGCAAGCACGACCTGATCGGTGCCCGCCGCAATGGTCTGGATTGCGCGGCGGTGGGCTATGGTTTCGGTTCGCGGGAGGAATTGGTCCTGGAGAACCCGACGTATCATTTCGACACGTTGCAGGCGCTGCATGAGGCGTTCCTGCAAGGCGCAGGATGAGTCGGTAACGATGCGGGGCATTCTTGGCCACTGACCACTCCTACACAAGACTTCTCGCAACCCTGTAGGAGCGGCCAGTGGCCGCGAATAGGCCCGAAAGGGCACCGCAAAACTACCCACCCAACCGCGCCAACTCAGCTCTGCGCTCGTCCATCGGTAACTTGCCCAGTGCCGCCGCCCGATCATAAAAGGCGCGCCAATCGCCAGCGACCTGCCGGAACAAACCCGCGAACGCCGGCACCCACTGGTCGTACAGGCCAAACGGCAGCAGCTTGGCATTGTTCATCGGCCCGTTGATCCAGGCATCGAAACGCCTGTCTCCCTGCCAAGGCCCATCGCGCAGTTGGCGATACTCGCGGCGCAGGCGCTCGAACTCGGCAGCCTTGCCCGTGCGCATGGCTTGCGCGGATAACGGTTGGGCGTACAGCGCAGCCAAGCGTTCGCGGGTCGCGAGCACCAATGCGGTGAACTGGTCACGTTGCGCCACCAGCGTGCTTGCCACCGGCGGCAAGCCTCGCTGGGCACGCCACTGCCGGGTGCCTTCCTGCTCGACGAAGGTGGCGAAGGACTCGTTGAACTCGGTGTCGTCTTTCACATACACACGCTGATGCGCCAGCTCGTGGAAGATCAGCGTAGCCAGACGCTCGTCGCCCCAACCGAGCATGGTGTTGAGAATCGGATCGTCGAACCAGCCCAGGGTCGAGTAGGCCTCGACGCCACCGACATACACATCCCGGCCCGCCAGCTTCTGCAACGCCGCTTCGCCCCGAGCACCGGACTGACTGTAGTAACCGCGATAAGCCACGCAACCGGCAATGGGGAAGCAATGAGTCAACGGCGCCAAGGAAAACTCCGGTGTGGCGAACACGTTCCACACCACCAATGGCCGACCGATGTCGGCGTACAGGCGATAGCTGCGGTTGTCCGGCAGATGCAAGTGCTCGCTGGCGAAGTCGCGGGCCGCCTGGGCACGCTGCAATTGCTCGCGCAGCCGCGGGTCGCGCGACGGATCGGCAAGGATCTGCGCCACCGGCTCGCGTGCCTGCAACAGCTGCCACTGGCCCTGCATCAACTGGCCGTAATAGCCCGCGCTGCTGCAACCGTTGAGCAGGAACAGCAGGCACAGGGGAACAAACAGGCGCAAACCGCGGTCGAGTGCGGCAAGAATGGAACGACGAACAACAACGAATTCATGCATGTGGTTTTCCATGGCCAGGCCCGCCAGCGAGCAGGTGTTATCGGCGCTGACCCTGCATCTTACGATCCCATGAGGAGAATTCCATGCGCGCATTGATCATTGCTGGCAGCCTGCTGACGCTTGCCGGCTGTGCCGGACTGCCCGACCCGGATCCCAACCAGGCCTGGATCGATCTTGCGGCCGACGATCACAACGCCCTGCACGCGACCCAGGTCGACGAGAAGGAATGGACCGACACGCGTTATTTCGAAGTCGAGCCCGGCCGCCATGAGCTGACCGTACGCCTGCAATTTCCCGTAGAGCCAACCAACATCGGCCCGGTGCCCGCACCGCTGTGGCGTAATTGTGAATTGAACGTCACCTACGCAAGCTTCGATGCGGGCCAACGCTATTTCCTGGAAGCGGGCAGCGTTGGCTTCAGCCCCTGGGCCAGACTCTACGACGAGCAGCGCAAGCTGGTCGGCCAGGCCCAACCTGCGGGCTGTCAGAGCACTTGAGCACCGCTCACCCGGTATAACCACTGACGGCGCCGACTCGCGCCGTCGGCACAAAGCTTCTAGACTCGGTACTCGTCTTACCGATGGTTCTCTGCAGCCAAGGAACTCCCATGCGCGCCGTGCTCGCCCTGTTGACCTTCGCCACGCTCGCTGGCTGCGCCAACCCGCCGTTGCCCACAGTGGATCCAGGCAAGGCGTGGATCGACATGTTCACTACCACCGGCCGTCTGGTCATGGCCGAGAGCCTGGATGGACGCAAGCTCAATGACGGGCGCTATTTCCAGGTGGAACCCGGAAGTCATGAACTGGAAGTGCGCTTCGATTACGAGATCTATGCGGGGGGTGGGCTGATCAACGACCCGTATGACCGAACCTGTTACCTGACCGTGCGCTATGACAGCTTCAAGCCAGGTGAACGTTATCGTCTGGAGGGTAGGGCGATCGCCATGCAGGCCAGTGCGCGACTGTACGACTCAAGCCGGCAGATCGTGGCCGAGGACCGGGCCATTCACTGCATTCCCTGAGCGGCTGCTTGAGCGCCATGGCGTGATTGCACCGCAGCGCAATCAGTCGTCGTTTTTCTGATAGACGATCTTGCGCGTACCATTGTCGCAAGTGCCCACGACCATATTCGGGTCCTTGGCATCGAGGTTGTCGACAATTTCCAGTGTGTACGACGTGACACTCTGGGCCTGGATCTTGGCCTCGATTTCAGCCTTCAAATCCTCACATGGCTTGGGTGCTGCCAACGCCGTGGTTGCCAACACACTGCACGCCATCGCCAAAATCAATTGCTTCATGACTCGATTCTCCTGGTGAGGGGGCAGTGTAAGGCAACCGGGCGCACGCTACCTCAAGATTCCAGGGTGGCGCTCAGGGTGATGTCGGCGTTCAGTACTTTCGATACCGGGCAGCCTTCCTTCGCCTTGTTGGCCAGCTCTTCGAACTTGGCCTGGTCGATGTTCGGGATCTTGGCCGACATGGTCAGCTTGATGGCGGTGATTGCAAAACCTTCGCCTTCCTTGTCCAGGCTGACTTCGGCGGAGGTCTTGATTTCATCGGGGGTGAAGCCTTCGCCGCCCAGAATCATCGAGAATGCCATGGAGAAACAGCCTGCATGCGCTGCGCCGATCAACTCTTCCGGATTGGTGCCCGGCTGGCCTTCGAAACGGGTGTTGAAGCCGTAGGGATTGCTTTTCAGAGCGCCGCTCTGAGTGGAAATCTCGCCCTTACCGGTTTTCAGATCGCCTTTCCAGACAGCAGATGCGGTTTTCTTGATGCTCATAAAAGCCTCCATGATGGGCGCGACGGGTTCGCGCGGTGTCATGTGTTCAGAGGGCAGGGCGCTGGGCAAGTTCAGCGCGATTCGGACAGCTGGCTATTGAATCCGGGCAAGATGCCCATACTGACTA
Source organism: Pseudomonas coleopterorum (assembly GCF_900105555.1). Taxonomy (NCBI): domain Bacteria; kingdom Pseudomonadati; phylum Pseudomonadota; class Gammaproteobacteria; order Pseudomonadales; family Pseudomonadaceae; genus Pseudomonas; species Pseudomonas coleopterorum. The sequence continues at coordinate 4,710,750 of NZ_FNTZ01000001.1, read as the reverse complement.
TTCATAAGAAATAAACATTCGGTAGCAAAGATGCGCGGGGCATCCCACCTGCCACATACCCACAGGATGCCATTGATCATGACCGTTTTGACCGATACGAAATACTCCGTCCTCGACCTTGTGCCCGTACGTGCCGACCATGGCCCGGCACGGTCGCTGCACAATGCCCTGGATCTGGCGCGCCATGCCGAAACCTGGGGCTACAACCGCTTCTGGGTGGCCGAGCACCACAACATGGACGGTATCGCCAGCTCGGCGACCTCCGTGCTGCTGGGCTATCTGGCCGGTGGCACGTCCTCGATCCGGGTGGGCTCGGGCGGGGTGATGTTGCCCAACCATGCGCCGCTGGTGATCGCCGAACAATTCGGCACGCTGGAAAGTCTGTACCCGGGACGCATCGACCTGGGCCTAGGCCGCGCGCCTGGGTCGGACCAGATGACCGCGCGCGCGCTGCGCCGTGAACGCTCTGGCAGTGCCGACGATTTTCCCGACGACGTTCGCGAGCTGATGGCCTACCTGGGGCCTCGTACTCCTGATCAGAAAGTGATCGCCGTGCCGGGCAGCGGGACCAACGTGCCCATCTGGCTGCTGGGATCGAGCCTGTTCAGCGCCCAATTGGCAGGCATGTATGGCCTTCCCTATGCCTTCGCTTCGCATTTCGCGCCGCGTTACATGCATGAGGCTATTCGTGTCTATCGCGCCCATTTCCAGCCTTCCGAGGTATTGGACAAGCCGTATGTGATGTTGGGTGTGCCATTGGTGGCCGCCGACAGCGACGAGCACGCCGACTACCTGGCCACTTCGGTCTACCAGCGTATTCTCAACCTTATGCGCGGCCAGACCCTGGTGCAGCAGCCACCGGTCAAGAGCATGGAAGGATTGTGGTTGCCCCATGAAAAGGCTGCGGTCGGGGACTTTCTGGGCCTGGCGGTGGTGGGAGGACCGGCGAAGGTCCGTGCCAAGCTTGAGGTGTTGCAGGAGCAGACGCAGGCGGACGAACTGATCTTCACGTGCGATCTGTATGAGCATGCCGATCGGCTCAGATCCTATGAACTGTTGGCGCAGGTGATGAAGGGTTGAGCGTGCACTGACCTGAGGTACTGCGGCGCGTGTTTCGCGGCCGCTGACCGCTCCTACAGGGGATTGGATGTCCTGCGGGAGCGAGTCATGGCAGCGATGCCATCAGCGCTTGTAGACGATGGCCTTGGTGCCGCCTTCACACGAACCGACAACCTGGAAACCTGCATCCGGTGTGACATTGTCGACCACTTCCAGCGTGTAACCCGACACGCCGTTGGCATCGATCTTCGCGGCGATTTCGCTCTTGAGCTCCTCGCACGGCTTGCCTGCAGCGAACACGCCGCTTGCCACGCTCAACAAACCCACAGCCAACAAAATTCGCTTCATCGCTTGCATCCTTGGTTTGGTACTGCCGGTTAAAGACAAACGGCGGATCGCCTGTGGTCAGGTCGATACGCCGGGAGTGTGTTGTAACTCAACCTATGGCATTCGGCCAGTCGGAAGATTCCGTGTTTTCTGTCAGCTATTTTGGATACGGAAGCCAACTTTCAGCGTGACCTGGAAATGAGCCACTCGACCATCCTCGATATGACCACGGGTTTCGGTCACTTCGAACCACTCCATTTTCTCGATGCTCTTGCTCGCTTCGGCCAATGCGTTGTTGATGGCGTCTTCGATGGTGGTGGTCGAGGAACCGACCAGTTCGACTTTCTTGTACGTGTGGTGATCGCTCATGGTGCTCTCCAGTGGATGGACTACGAAAGGTTGTCTACCTGTGTGGGGATTTCTGCGCTAAAAGTTCATACGCACTGCACTTTCATCCTGCCGCGCAGTCGGAATCTACACACGCTATTCACCACAACGAAGGAGAGATACCCATGGCAATTTCGACCCGCAAGGCCTCGCTGCAAAGCATGGAAGCAGAAATCGAAAGTCTGCTGCGCTCCCTGGAAAGCCTGAAGGAAGATTCCACCGAGGAGTCGCGCAAGACCCTCAAAGCGCTAAAGGCCAATGCCGAGACCGCGCTGAGCCACTCGCGCAGCCTGATCAGCGACGCGTACGAAGAAGTGAAGGTCAAGACCAAGGAAACCGGTATCGCTACCCGTGACTACGCTCAAGAGCACCCTTGGGCCGCAGCTGGCGTCGCCGTCGGCGCGCTGGGTCTGATCGCCGCTTACCTGATGTGCAACCGCAGCAACTAATCGACCTGGCGCGCCAGCTCCTGCTTGAGCCATAGCGCCAGCTGTCGAGCGCGCCCATCCGAGGCGCGCCGCGGGACCCAAAGCGCCAGCCGCGCCGGGGTTTGCGTAAAACCCCATGGCGCGGCCAGACGCCCGGCCCGCAGGTCATCGATCACCAGCGGTTCGGGTGCGATGGCAATGCCCAGTCCAGCCACTGCTGCTTCCAGCAGATAATACAAATGCTCGAACCCCTGTCCCAAGGTCAACGCCTCGGGTTCCAGGCCGTTGCGCCGTACCCAGCTGGGCCAGGCCTGTGGCCGTGATGTCGTGTGCAACAGGGCGTGCTTGAGCAAGTCTTTGGCCGTACAGTTCTGCAAGGCTTCGAATTCATGGAAGCGCGGGCTGAGCACCGGTCCGATGCGCTCTTCGGCCAGTTCGAACACGTCCATGTCGGCGGGCCAGGGTGGTTCGGCAAACATCAGCAAGGCGTCCAGGCCAGGACGGCGAGGGTCCAGATCGCCTTCGCCGGCCGATAGATGCAGGCGCAGGTCCGGCAAGTCGCTGTTCAATCGACCCAGACGCGGGATGAACCAGCGCGCCAGCAGGCTTCCCGAGCAGCCCAGGACGAACGGCGCCTGAGCCTGGGCCTGACTCAATTCCGCACAGACCAGACGCAGGCGTTCGAAAGCCTCGGCGCTGGCATCGCGCAGCCGACTGCCGGCATCTGTGAGTTTCAGGCCACGCCCCTGCTTGACGAACAATGCGATGCCCAGATGCTCTTCGAGCAGCTTCAGTTGTCGGCTGACGGCACCGTGGGTCACGCTCAAGGATTCGGCCGCCTTGCTGACGCTGTTGAGGCGGGCAGTGGCTTCGAATGCCTTGAGGGCATTCAGCGGGGGCAGGTCACGGCTCATGGTAATGTGAGAATTCCTGACAGGTTGCTCAGATCTTATCGGTTTTCCCGAGCGGCTGTCATGGGTACAGTAGTGACATCGCCCTCTCATTTCCCCTGGAGCTTCGCATGACCCAGAGCAATCTTCGCAGTGGCCCGGACAGCAACGGCCTGTTCGGTGCCTTCGGCGGCCGCTACGTCGCCGAGACCCTGATGCCGCTGGTGCTTGAGCTGGCTCGGGAATACGAAGCGGCCAAGGCCGATCCCGAGTTTCTCGAGCAGGTCGCCTACTTCCAGCGCGACTATATCGGCCGGCCCAATCCGTTGTATTTCGCCGAGCGCCTGACCGAACATTGCGGCGGGGCGAAAATCTACTTCAAGCGCGAAGAACTCAATCATACCGGCGCACACAAGGTGAACAATTGCATCGGCCAGGTGCTGCTGGCCAAGCGCATGGGCAAGAAGCGCCTGATCGCCGAAACCGGCGCCGGCATGCACGGCGTGGCCACGGCCACCGTGGCCGCGCGCTTCGGTCTGCCTTGTGTGATCTACATGGGCGCCACCGACATCGAGCGCCAGCAGGCGAACGTGTTTCGCATGAAACTGCTGGGCGCCGAAATCGTGCCGGTCACTTCCGGCACCGGCACCTTGAAAGACGCCATGAACGATGCGCTGCGTGACTGGGTCACCAATGTCGACGACACCTTCTACCTGATCGGTACCGTGGCCGGCCCACACCCGTATCCGGCGATGGTGCGCGACTTCCAGTCGATCATCGGCAAGGAAACCCGCGAGCAGATGCAGGAGAAGGAAGGTCGCCTGCCCGATAGCCTGGTTGCCTGCGTCGGCGGTGGTTCCAATGCCATGGGCCTGTTCCACCCCTTCCTGGATGACAGCAGCGTGGAGATCATCGGCGTCGAAGCTGCCGGCCATGGCGTGAATTCGGGCAAGCACGCCGCCAGCCTCAACGGTGGCGTTCCCGGTGTACTGCACGGCAATCGCACCTATCTGCTGCAGGACAACGATGGGCAGATCACCGATGCGCACTCCATCTCGGCTGGCCTGGACTACCCCGGTATCGGTCCCGAACACGCCTGGTTGCACGAAATCAAGCGGGTGAACTACACCAGCATCACCGACGAAGAGGCGTTGGCTGCGTTCCATGCCACCTGCCGTCTGGAAGGCATCATCCCGGCGCTGGAAACCGCTCACGCCTTGGCCGAAGCCATGAAGCGTGCGCCGACGCTGCCTGCCGACCACTTGATGGTGGTGTGCCTGTCGGGCCGCGGCGACAAGGACATGCAAACCGTGATGAGCCATATGGGCGCCCAAGGCGCAAAGGAGACACTGGCATGAGCCGCCTCGAACAACGCTTTGCCGAACTCAAGGCCGAAGGCCGCGCGGCCCTGGTCACCTTCATCACCGCTGGCGACCCCGGCTACGACGCTTCCCTGTCGATCCTCAAGGGCCTGCCAGCCGCCGGTGCGGATGTCATCGAGCTGGGCATGCCCTTCACCGATCCGATGGCCGACGGCCTGGCCATTCAGTTGGCGACCCTGCGGGCACTGAACGCCGGTCAGACGCTGGCGAAAACCCTGCAGATGGTTCGTGAATTCCGCGTCGAAAACAGCACCACGCCCATCGTGCTAATGGGCTACTACAACCCGATTCACCGCTTCGGCGTCGAAGCCTTCGTGGCCGAGGCCAAGGAGGCCGGTGTCGACGGCCTGATCATCGTCGACCTGCCGCCCGAGCATGATGGTGAATTGGCGACCCCGGCACAGGCCTCGGGTATCGACTTCATCCGTCTGACCACGCCAACCACCGACGATGCACGCTTGCCACGGGTACTGGAGCGCAGCTCCGGGTTCGTCTACTACGTATCGGTGGCCGGCGTGACCGGTGCCGGCTCGGCTACCACCGAGCACGTGGGCGGTGCCATCGAGCGGCTACGTCGACATACCGACCTGCCGATCAGCGTCGGTTTCGGCATCCGCACGCCCGACCAGGCTGCCGCCATTGCCCGCCTGGCCGATGGCGTGGTGGTCGGCTCGGCACTGGTGGACAAGATCGCCCATGCCCAGCACCACGGTCAGGCTGTGGAAGATGTGCTGTCGCTGTGCAGTCAACTGGCGCAGGGCGTACGTAAGGCTCGTGTCAGCTGAAGGTAAAGATTCCAATACAGAGGAATTAGCCTCTGGTTCACGGGACTAAACGGCAAGACCAAGGGGGATCGAACCTGTGTTCGGTCCCCCTTTTTGCTGTTTGGCCGTGAAGGAAATCCATGATGAACATGCCAAAAAACCTGATTCTGAGCGTGGGCGCACTGGTGATCGCTTGTGCACCGCTGGTGCAAGCCGCCCCTGGTGGTCCGGGAGGACCGGATGAGCAACGTCAAGGGCGCCAGGAACAACCCCATCAGCGGCAGGGCGGACCCGATCGGCCTGATCATGACGAGCGCGGTCCAGGCAACCGTGGCCAAGGCAACCCAGGTGGCGGCATCGCGCGCGGTGGTCCACCCCAGGATTTCGGCCCCGTACGCCAGACCATTCAGGATCACCGCGACGTCTTCCGGCCCGGCAACCCGCCTCCCGCCAGTATTCGCGCCATCAAGGGACAACCTCTACCTCGCGGCTACGGTGCCCGCCTCGACGGTCCCGCGCTGAAGCACCTACCGCGTTACGAAGGCTATGAATGGCGCCGCATGGGCACGGATGTGGTGCTGATCGCCATTGGTACCGGGATCGTCTACGAGGTGTTGCAGGGGGTTTTGAACTGATCAGCCATCTAGAGATGCACTGCCTGTCCCGAATCAGAAGCGCTATAGCTCGGAGTCGCCCAAGCGTTTACGCAACCCATCTCACTGGCAAAAAAATCCATGGATGACCACTTCGACAGGTCTGAAACAGGCTCGAGATAGTCGAAACCGTAAACAAGCGTGATATTGCCCCAACAGCTGCTCACTTTTTCGACGTTGCGATCCGGCTGCTGGAAATGGGTTTCCCTGATTACCGTACATTCAATCCGGTTAGAGGTGTGTTGAGCCGAAACGCACTCGCCTTGCATGCCTTTGAAAAACGCCACAAGGGATGCATGATCCAGCGGTCGAAACGCCCGAGCGCCTATGGATCTACCTTCATCAAGACGAAGGGAAGGCGAGTGATCATCCGGCATCATGCGGATGATTGTATAAGTGAAGATATCGATTGGGGTAGGCGGGTGATAATCCTGAGGGATGGGTAGATAACATCCTGAAACGGCGGTAGATACAACGGCGACTGCTATGGCACGGCGCATGTCGATGCATTCCTGATCGGCGGGACATGCAGGGTAGCCAGTCGACCGATTGTGCAGTAGCAGCCGTTTCCCAAGTGAATGTGAGATATCCCCTCTACCGCCGGCTCTGCTCCTCCATCACCCAATCCACGAACCTTTGCACCATTTGTCCGCGGCGTTTGCGTTGCGGCACCACCACGAAATAGCCCAACGCCGATGTGGCGGCGCCTTCGAAAGGGCGGCAGAGCAGTTGCTGCTCCAGCAATGCGTCCACCAGGTGACGCCAGCCGATGGCAACGCCTTGCCCGGCAATCGCGGCCTGGATGAGCAGCGTGTAGTTGTCGAAGCGCAATTGCCCCGGTGCTGGGGCACTGGGGATGTGCAGGGCGCGGAACAGGCCGCTCCAATCGAACCACTGACAGCTGCTTTCACCGCGCAGGTGCAGCAGCGGCCATTCGAGCAATGCATCGGAGCCCAGCGGTAGCGTTCGATCGTCCAACAGGCGCGGGCTGCAGACCGGGAAGACTTCTTCATTGAATAACCAGTGGCTTTCACCCTGACGGAACCGGCCATTGCCGAACAGGACTGCCACATCGATGTTCGGGCCGAGCATGGCATGGCTGCGTTCACTGGTGACCAAGCTGACATCGACCTGTGGATAACGTTGATGGAAGCGATGCAGGCGTGGCATGAGCCAATAGGCGGCGAACGCGAAGTCGGTAGAGACCTGAAGCACTTCATGCTGGGTCTGGGTGGTGATCAAACCCAGACAGTCGTCGATGCTGCGCAGCCCTCCCTGTACCGCCTCGAACAGGGTGTAGCCTGCGTCGGTCAGCTCGATGCCTCGGTAGATACGATCGAACAGGCGGATGGCCAGTTGTTCCTCGAGCCGTTTGATCTGCTGGCTGACGGCAGGTTGTGTCGTACCCAACTCGGCGGCGGCGGCCGTGAAACTGCGCAGCCTGGCGGCGGCCTCGAAGGCCCGCAACAGATCAAGGGAGAGTTCTCCAAGGCTTGCCAACATAAGCGCTACTTATCCTAGGTATTGTTCTGCATGGGCTTTACCAGGCCACAGCGGCACCGCATGGTGAACGGTAGAAACTTCGCATTAATCTCCACTATGGAATGCCCTGAGCCGATGAAGCGCAAGAACATTCTTTTCATCATGGCCGATCAGATGGCCGCCCCTCTGTTGCCGATCTACGCGGCGTCTCCCATCAAGCTGCCGAACATCAGCCGCCTGGCCGAAACCGGCGTGGTGTTCGATGCCGCCTACTGCAACAGCCCGCTGTGCGCGCCGTCGCGTTTCACCTTGGTCAGTGGGCAGTTGCCGAGCAAGATCGGCGCCTACGATAACGCTGCCGACTTTGCCGCAGACGTGCCCACCTACGCCCACTATCTGCGCCGCCTGGGTTATCGCACGGCGCTGTCGGGGAAGATGCATTTCTGCGGCCCTGACCAACTGCACGGTTACGAGGAACGCCTGACCAGCGATATCTATCCCGCCGACTATGGCTGGGCCGTCAACTGGGACGAACCCAACGTGCGCCCCAGCTGGTATCACAACATGTCCTCGGTGCTGCAGGCTGGCCCCTGTGTGCGCACCAACCAGCTGGATTTCGATGAAGAAGTGGTGTTCAAGGCCCAGCAGTACCTGTTCGATCACATTCGCGAAGACGGTGACCAGCCTTTCTGTCTGACGGTGTCGATGACCCACCCGCACGATCCCTACACCATTCCCAAGCCGTTCTGGGACCTGTACCGCGACGAAGACATTCCCCTGCCGCAGAACGTGCCGAGCCAGACCGAACTGGACCCGCATTCGCAACGCCTGCTCAAGGTCTATGACCTGTGGGACAAACCCTTGCCTGTGGATAAGATCCGCGACGCACGACGCGCCTATTTCGGCGCGTGCAGCTACATCGATCACAATGTCGGCAAGCTGATGCAGACCCTGGAAGAAACCGGGCTGGCCGACGACACCATCATCGTCTTCTCCGGCGATCACGGCGACATGCTTGGCGAGCGTGGGCTCTGGTACAAGATGCATTGGTTCGAGATGGCGGCGCGGGTGCCGCTGCTGGTCTGCGCCCCTGGCCAGTTCCAGCCGGGGCGCGTGCAGGCGGCCGTTTCCACCGCCGACCTGCTGCCTACCTTCGTCGAGCTGGCCGGCGGCGAACTCGAGCCCGGCCTGCCTCTGGATGGCCGTTCGCTGGTTTCCCACCTGCAAGGTGAGGGCGGCCACGACGAGGTGTTCGGCGAGTACATGGCCGAAGGCACCAACAGTCCGCTGATGATGATCCGCCGCGGGGCGATGAAATTCATCTACAGCGAGCAGGACCCCTGCCTGCTCTACGACGTGGACAACGATCCACACGAACGCGAAGACCTGAGCCGGTCACCCTCGCACCAGGCACTGTTCGAGGCGTTTCTGAATGAAGCCCGCCGTAAATGGGACATGCCGGCGATACACCAAGAGGTGCTCGCCAGCCAGCGCCGCCGTCGTTTCGTGGCCAGTGCGTTGACCCAGGGCACGCTGAAGAGCTGGGATCACCAGCCGCTGGTGGACGCCAGTCAGCAATACATGCGCAACCACATCGACCTCGACGACCTGGAGCGCAAGGCACGTTATCCACAACCCTGCCCATTACATCAGACGCTCTGAGGGAAGTCCGCATGAAGGTGACCATGAAGATATCCACAGCCCTGGCAGCCAGCTGGTTGGCAGTTGCCGGCTCGCCGGCGTTTGCCGATGAACCGCTGTCTGACCCACAAAGTTGCGCCACCGTGAAGATGGCCGACCCGGGCTGGAGCGACATCGCCGCCACCAATGCGCTGGCCAGCCTGGTGTTGGAGGGCATGGGCTACAAGCCCAAGATCGACACCCTGGCCGTGCCCATCATTTTCGGCGGCTTGAAGGATGGGCAGGTGGATGTCTTCCTTGGCAACTGGATGCCGGCTCAACAGGGTTTCTACGACAAGTTCGTCGCCAACGGCGATGTGGTGCAGTACGCCAAGAACCTGGACGGTACCGAGTTCACCCTGGCCGTTCCCGATTATGTCTACGACGCCGGAGTGAAGGATTTCGCCGACCTGGACAAGCATGCCGATCAGTTCGGCAAGAAGATCTACGGCATCGGTTCGGGGGCACCAGCCAACCTGTCATTGGCCGAGATCATCAAGAAAGACGAATTCGGCCTGGGTGACTGGAAGCTGGTGGAGTCCAGCGAGCAGGCCATGTTGGCCGAGGTCAATCGCAACGTGAAGAAGAAAGCGTTCGTGGTCTTCCTCGGTTGGACGCCGCATCCGATGAACGTGCAGATCAAGCTCAAGTACCTCACGGGCGGCGAGAAGTATTTCGGCTCCACCGGGACCGTGCACACCTTGACCCGCAAGGGTTATGCCCAGAGCTGCCCGAACACCGCCAAGCTGCTCAGCAACCTGGTGTTCACCCAGGAGATGGAGAACGGGATCATGGCCGATGTGGCCAACAGCAAGAAAACCAGCGCTCAGGCGGCGCATGCCTGGTTGAAAGCCAATCCGGCGGTGCTGGAGAAATGGCTGGACGGGGTGAAAACCCTGGATGGCAAGGATGCGCTGCCGGCGGTGCGGGCGAAGCTTTGATTTTTACGGGCTTGATGGTGGTGGGTGTCAGTGATGGCCTCTTCGCGGGCAGAGCCCGCTCCCACATGGATACCGCGTTGAGCACTGGATCTCTGTGGGAGCGGGGCGGGCGGCGAGCTCTCTGCCCGCGAAGAGGCCTTCACTGACACCCCTTCAATCAACTCAACCCGCCGCCATCTCCCGCCGCAACTGGCTCAGCACCGGCGCCGTATCCACTGCCACACCGCGCCAGTAGGTGAAAGCTTCCGCCGCCTGCTCGACCAGCATGCCGAAACCATCCAGCGACAGCCGCGCACCGTATTCGCTGGCCCAGCGACAGAACGGCGTTGGTTCCTTGCCGTACATCATGTCGTAGCAGACCGTGACACCGGGTTCGATCAAGCTGCTGGCAATGGGCGGCAGATCGCCCGCCAGGCTCGCCGACGTGGCGTTGATGATGATATCCACAGGCTCTTCCAGCCAATCGAAGCCACTGGCCGCAACCGGGCCCAGATCAGCGAACAGCCGCGCCAGCTGTTCGGCTTTCTCGACCGTACGGTTGGCGATCACCAGCGACAGCGGTTGCTGTTCGAGCAGCGGCTCGATCACCCCTCGCACCGCACCGCCGGCACCCAGCAACAGAATGCGTTTGCCTTGCAAGGTCACACCGGCGTTGTCGACCAGATCGCGCACCAGCCCCACGCCATCGGTATTGTCGCCGCGCAGGCCGCCATCGGGCAGACGGCTGAGCATGTTCACCGCGCCGGCACGCTGCGCGCGTGGGGTCAGCACGTTGCACAGGCTGAAGGCCTGCTCCTTGAACGGCACGGTGACGTTGGCGCCCAGGCCTTCCTTGAAAAAGCCCAGGGCACAGTCGGTGAAGCCATCGATGGGCGCCAGCAGCGTGCTGTAGTCCAACGCCTGGCCGGTCTGCTCGGCAAACAATCGGTGAATGGCCGGTGACTTGCTGTGACCCACCGGGTTGCCGAAAACCACATAACTGTCCATGCGAAACGGTTCCTGAATCAAAGGGCGGGGGCTTGTGCCAGCCAGTCGCGGTCCTGGAGGAAGTAATCGGTCAACCGCGCTTCTTCGCTACCGGGTGCCGCCTTCCAGTCATAGCCCCAGCGCACCTGCGGCGGCAGCGACATCAGGATCGACTCCGTGCGGCCTCCCGACTGCAGACCGAAAAGCGTACCGCGGTCGTAGACCAGGTTGAACTCGACGTAGCGGCCACGGCGGAATTCCTGGAATTCACGCTGCTGCGCGGTGTATGCCATGGCCTTGCGACGCTGCACGATGGGCAAATAGGCGTCGATGAAGGCATCGCCGATGGCGCGCATGAAGGCGAAGCTGGTGTCGAAATCCCACTCGTTGAGGTCATCGAAGAACAAACCGCCCACACCGCGCGGCTCGCCGCGGTGCTTGAGATGGAAATAGCGATCGCACCAGGCCTTGTAGCGCGGGTAGACATCGGCGCCAAAGGGCTCGCAGGCCTGCTGGGCGACGCGGTGCCAGTGAATGCAGTCTTCCTCGTGGGCATAGTAGGGCGTCAGGTCGAAACCACCACCGAACCACCAGACCGCCTCTTCGCCTTCCTTTTCGGCGATGAAGAAGCGCACATTGGCGTGGGACGTGGGCACATGCGGGTTGTGCGGGTGAATCACCAGGGACACGCCCAGCGCCTCGAAACCACGGCCGGCCAGTTCCGGGCGATGAGCGCTGGCCGAGGGCGGCAGGCCGCTGCCGAACACGTGGGAAAAATTGACCCCGCCTTTTTCGATCAACTCACCGTCGGCAATCACCCGGGTACGACCACCGCCGCCCGCAGGACGCGTCCAGGCATCTTCGACGAACTGCGCGCCGCCGTCTTCGGCCTGCAAGGCGTGGCAGATTCGGTCCTGCAGATCGAGCAGATAGGCTTTTACGGCCTCGGTGCGGGTAGTCATGGCATCACCTTGGAGAAGGGCAAATACCGCCAGCGGCCTGCGAACACGCCTGACCGGCGATCAAGTCGGCGCGTAGCATAGCATCGCTCACTGCCTGCGGCAGTTGACGCCGATCAAGCAAAGGCGTCCGATAGGCCTTCGCCCAACGACAGCAGGAGTGAACAGATGGCAAAGCGTATCCAGTTCGGTTCCACCGGCGGCCCGGAAGTCCTCAAGTTCGTCGACTTCGAGCCCAGGCAACCGGGCCCGCAGGAGATTCGCGTACGCAATCACGCCGTGGGCGTGAACTACATCGACAACTATTTCCGCAGCGGCCTGTACCCGACGCCACAACTGCCATCGGGCCTGGGCACCGAGGCGGCCGGCGTGGTGGAGGCAGTGGGCAGCGAGGTGGACGGCTTCAAGGTCGGCGACCGTGTGGCCTACGCAGGCGGCCCCCTGGGCGCCTACAGCGACCTGCACGTGTTGCCTGCGGCCATGGCCGTGCACCTGCCGCAAGCGATCACTTTCGAGCAGGCCGCTGCGGTGATGCTCAAGGGCCTGACCGTTCAATACCTGTTGCGCCAGACCTACAAGGTCGAAGCCGGAGAAACCATTCTGTTCCACGCGGCCGCCGGTGGCGTGGGTTCGCTGGCCTGCCAATGGGCAGCGGCGTTGGGCGTGAAGCTGATCGGTACCGTCAGCTCGCCCGCCAAGGCCGAGCGAGCCAAGGCACTGGGGGCTTGGGAGGTGATCGACTACAGCCACGAGGATGTGGCCAAGCGAGTTTTGGAGTTGACCGATGGCAAGAAATGCCCGGTGGTCTACGACGGCGTGGGCAAGGACACCTGGGAAACCTCGCTCGACTGCCTTCAACCACGTGGCCTGATGGTCAGCTTCGGCAACGCCTCCGGCGCGGTCAGTGGCGTCAACCTGGGGATCCTGTCGCAGAAGGGCTCGCTGTACGTCACCCGGCCGACCCTGGCCAGTTACGCCGTGCCCGGTACGGTACAGGGCATGGCCGACGAACTGTTCGGGATGATCGCCAGCGGCAAGCTCAAGGTCGACGTCAGCCAGCAATACCCGTTGAGCGATGCGGCGAAGGCACAAACCGCCCTCGCCGCACGCGAGACGGTGGGCTCGACCATCCTGCTGCCGTGAAGCCGGGCAGGGAGCCGCACGCTGACGGCTCTCTCGCCATATTTTTTAGGGCAAGAGTCAGGGCAAGAAGCAGGGCAAGAGTCAGGGCCTGATCACCTCGCCGGTGACCAGGTCACGGATCACGCTCGGGCTTTTCCGCCCGCCCAGCGCGCCCCCCAGCACCAGGTCCACTTCGCCCCGGAAGTATTGCTCCACGCGCAGGCGGCTGCGGGCAGCCGGACGGCCCTGGCGATTGGCCGAAGTCGACACCAGCGGCCCTACCAACGCACACAGCTCGCGCACTTGCGGGTGATCGCTCACGCGCAGGGCCACGGAGTCGTGGACACCGGTGATCCATTCGGGCAACAGGTCCTGATGAGGCACCAGCCAGGTGTTCGGGCCGGGCCAGGTGCTGGCCATCCGATCGATCCAGTCCTCGGGGAAGTCCTCGAACAGGAAGTCGAACTGACGAATGTTGTCGGCAACCAGGATCAGGCCCTTGTCGACCGAGCGCTCCTTGATGGCGAGCAAGCGGTAGACCGCCTCTTCGTCCCACGGATCGCAACCCAGCCCCCAGACAGCTTCGGTCGGGTAGGCGATCACCGCGCCCGCTCGGATCTCGCGCGCCGCTTGTTGCACACGCCAACTGCTCACCATCTGCTGTCACTCCCATTGGAAACTGCCGCCAGTGTACTTAGCTGGCACGTGCAAACCAACGCCCCGCCTGACTGACCACACGCCCCTGCAGTTCCAGCTCGGTGAGTTGCGCCATCACCCGGGGCAATGGCCAGCCGAGGGCTGCGGCCAGACCTTCAGTGGTATGCGCCGCTGCCACCAACGCGCTCAGCAGCGGATCTTGCGATCGTTGCGGTGCTGGCGACGAGGCTGGCGGCAGGCGCTGCCAACCCTGCAAGCCTTCGAGGATGTGATCGATGGTCTCGACCAACTGCGCACCGTCGCGGATCAACTGATGACAACCGCGGGCGCCAGGATGATGAATCGAGCCTGGCAGTGCCCACACTTCGCGACCATGCTCGGCGGCAAGACGTGCAGTGATCAGCGACCCGCTGGCCGGACTCGCTTCGATGACCAGCACGCCCAGCGACAAGCCGCTGATTATCCGGTTGCGCCGGGGAAAATTGCCGGGCTGTGCCTGGGCCTGCAGGGGAAACTCGGAAACCAGCGCGCCACGGGCCTCGACGATGGCCTGCGCCAAGGCACGGTGCTTCTGTGGATAAAGTTTTTCCAGCCCGGTGCCCAAGACCGCGCTGGTATGTCCACCCACGTCCAATGCACCTTGGTGGGCAGCACCGTCCACACCCAGGGCCAGACCGCTGGTGATCGTGAATCCCGCACCTGCCAGGCTGCGAGCGAAGGCCCGGGCATTGTCCAATCCGGGCGGCGAGGCGCGGCGACTGCCGACCACGGCGATCTGCGGCCGCTCCAGTACGCCGGGGTCCCCGCGCACGAACAGCAGCGGCGGTGGATCGGCGATCTCCTTGAGCAGGGCCGGGTAGTCAGGCTGGTCCCACATCAGCAAATGCTGGTCCGCACGCTCTAGCCAGGCCATCGCAGCCGCAGCAGATTGATGAATGCCGGGGTCGCGGCGGGCCTGGGCGCTGGCGTCGCTGCAACCTGCACCGCGCCATTGCACGGCCGAGGCATCGAGCGCCGAACGCGCACAGCCGAAGTGCGCAACGAGCTTGTGAAAGCGTTGCGAGCCAATGTCGGGGAGTAGTTGCAAGCGCAGACGCGCTTCGAGTTCGGAACAGGTGTGGGTGTTGCTTTCGAAAAGCGGCATCCGATCATCCTTGAATCGGCAGGCTCGCAAGCATCTGGACAAGCTGTGGATAACTCTGTGCACAAAAGTATCGGAATGCGCCTGGGCACGATCCTCTCGTACCCAGGCGCCAGGTGCGGCTACGGGTTACTCACCTTGTCCATCACTGCCAGCGAGCGGTTGGCGTTGAGGATCAAACCATAGCTCAGCTTTTCATAGGTGCGGAACACCATGAGCAGTCCGGAACGCTCGTCCGGGACCTTGATCTGCTCGCCAGTGATACGATCGCGCACTGTCTCGCCGGTCTTGTAGACCGCCAGAACGTTGCCTTCGCGCAGCCCGTCGCGCTTTCCGCGGTTCAAGGTGACCACGTCGTACTTGCCGATCTGTGTAACACCTCGTGGCACATCAATGATCACACCATGGATGTCCGACTGCGGCGCGCTGGGAAAAAATGTCGAATTGACCGCACGCTGTTCATCGCTGAACAGCCGATCGCCCAGGCGAACTTCTTCGCGCGAGCGCTGCAGGACCAGGGTAGAGATGTCCCCTTCGGTCGCGACGATTTCGCCACCACCGATATTGTCGGCGTTGATGCCAAGAAATTCCTGGGTATCGGGGTCCGTGTAGGCCTTGCCCTGGCGGAAGATGCCATAGACCGACTGCGCCGGATCGAACGCCCCACGTGCGTAGATGCGGTCGCCCATGCCACTGAGCACCCGCTCGGCATTGCCAGCGACGATATAGGGTGCGGCGTTGAAGTCGTCGACCGAATCCATGATGCGGTTGGTCAGCAGAAAGCTGTTGATCGATTCCAGCGGTATGCTGGGAATGGCTTCGGCCACCGGTGTGGTGCGCACTTTTGGCGAGAGCTTGATAGTGCCGCGCGAGGCGCCGCGCTCGAGCATCAGTTGCGGCTGGCCGTCGACG